>DASSVK010000001.1:0-17043 GCA_035706205.1 Nitrososphaeraceae archaeon
ACATTTTGCAGTAGTTCTACGTTTTCCTCTAATTTCAACAACATCACCAGTAGAAACTGCTAAAGAATCCATGGTATCGTAATCTATACGTGCTATACCTCTACCAACATCACGAGTATAGGCTTCTAGCACTTTTAATGAGATACTATTCTGGGTCAATATCCGATATATTATCTTCTAGAATCACATAATAATCTTTGGTTAAATCAACAAAAAATTATTTTAGATTATAGAAATAGATTTGATAAGTATAATTAATGGTTAAAAAATTATAAATTTTTATAATTAAGTAGTATATATTATCCAAATATGAGATTTTTTACTTTCAAAACACAAAAGTTAAAATCACCTAATGAAACGATTACTTTAGAAATACTTTGGGTAAACGAACTCTAGTCCGTAGAAGAGGAAGAGGAGGAAAGCAGTTCAGGGCTGTTACAGTAGGCAAAATATTACCTGCCAGATATCCTAACTTTAAATTAGAAGAGCAACATGAAGGTAAAATTGTAGATATAGTACATGAAAGAGGAAGAGATGCACCTTTAGCTAAAGTAGAATTTGATAATAAAAGCATATCCTATATTCCAGCACCAGAAGGCACTTCTGTTGGCAGTACTATTAAAACAGGAGTAGGCACTCCTGCAACGTCAAAAAATATTTTATCATTAGAATCAATTCCTGATGGAACTTTAATTTGTAATATTGAAAAAAATGCAGGAGATGGAGGCAAATTAATTAAAGCTGCAGGATCATCGGCTATAGTATTTTCACATTCTTCGGAAGGTGTAACTGTAAAATTACCTTCAGGGAAATTTTTACTTATTAATCAAAAATGTCGTGCAATGATAGGAACTATTGCAGGTGCCGGAAGAAAAGAAAAACCCTTCCTGAAAGCTGGAAATAAGGCAAATTATATGAAATCCAAAGGTAAATTATATCCACATGTAAGAGGAATTGCACAAGCAGCAGTATATCACCCACATGGTGGAGGAAGACATCAACATATAGGACGTCAATCATCAGTTAGTAGAAATACACCTCCAGGAAGAAAAGTGGGAAATATTGCACCTAGAAAGACTGGAAGAAGTAGATTAAAGGATCGTAGATAGCAATCCGATCCCTATTATATATATTTAATTTTTAGGTAAATAAATTTAAATTTTCTATATATTCTGAAATAAAATGTTAATAATAAATAAATAAAAAACTCAAAGTAAAATAAATAACAATTACTAATAATACATAATTTAATCAATTACCTCTTATCAATAAACATAATAGAGCTTTCTGAACATGCAGTCTATTTTCAGCTTCTGTCCAAACGACGGATAATTTTCCATCAATCACATCAGAAGTAACTTCCTGACCTCGTTTTGCAGGAAGACAATGCATAAATATTGCATCATCTTTTGCATGCTTGATAAGTTCAGAATTAACTTGATATTTAGGTATAAATACAGTCTCACGAATTATTTTTTCATTATCTTTTCCTAAAGAAACGAATGTATCAGTTGCTACGATATCCGCTTCTTGTACTGCATCTATAGGCTCATTTGTTACTTTAATAATAGAACCAGTTTTTGTTCCTTCTTCTTTAGATATATTGACTATCCATTCTGGTGGTTCATATCCTGATGGACAAGCAGCAGTAATATTTATTCCTGTTTTAGCACAACCTATTAAAAGATCATTGCATACATTAAATCCATCTCCTATCCAAGCAAGATTTAATCCATTAAATTTTTTTTTATACTCTCGAATTGTTAAAAGATCGGCTAAGATTTGACATGGATGAAAAAGGTCAGATAATCCATTAATAATAGGTATTGATGAATATTTAGATAATTTTTCTAAATCGCGATGATCATAAACTCTAGCCATTAGACAATCTAAATATAATGACAATGTCCTTGCTGTATCTTCTATTGTTTCTCCTTTTGATAATTGCGTATCGTTTATTCCTAAATAGATAGCATGACCACCAAGTTGAAACATACCTATTTCAAAACTAACTCTAGTACGTGTAGATGGTTTCTGAAAAACCATTCCCAATGTTTTTCCTTCAAGTAATTTTCGAGATAAACCCATTTTATTTTCTTTTTTAAGTATAGCTGCAAAGTCTAGTATAGAGATTATTTCTTTTAGGTCTAAATCTTGTAAGCTTAGAATATGTTTATTCTTTAAGGAGTTCATCTAAATCTTCGTCTGAAAGATACTTGACTTCATTTTTCTCTTTATTTTTGTTTTTTTCGGCTACGTCATCCTTGGTTATAATAATATCATCATTATAGTTTTTATCAGAATCGGTCGTCTTTTGGTAATTTTCTTTATCTTTTTGATCAGGTATTGATGAAACTTTATCGTTATTTTCTTTGGATTTTCGTTTACCAAAAAATGAAGAAAAGAAACCTCTTTTCTTTTCTTCATTTTTGTTTTCATCTATTTTTTCACTAACAGAACTTTTCTCTCCGTAATTATCACTAGTAGATGGAGATAATTTATTAACAGTATCAGAATCTTCCATTACATTAGTCTTTTCTGATTTGCTATCCTGTGATTCATTTTTTAAATTAATAATATTATTCCTTATGTCATTAACGTTTTTATCTTCTTTTTCTATTTCAACTTTAGATATTTCAATATAATTATTAATTTCAGAGTCTAAATCGGATGAAGAAGAAGAAGAAATTTTATTTTGATATAATTCTTCAATATTAGGAATAGATTCTTTATTAGAAATACTTTTGGATTGGATATCTGATAACTTTTCATCATTTCTATTTTCATTTATAATATTAGATCTATATTTTTTCGTAATTACTTCTGAGGTTTGAGAACTAAACAATAATTCTACAAAAGTATCAACATCAAATGGAATTATATCATCATAATTTTGGCCTACTCCAAGATAAATAATAGGCTTAGAAGTAAGATATGAAATTGAAATGATAGCACCTCCCTTTGCATCAGCATCAGTTTTTGTTAAAATTGCACCATCAAATTTAGTATAGGCAAAGAACTCTTTTGATTGATTTATTGCATCATTTCCTGCCAAAGAATCACCTATAAAGATTCTTAGATCTGGTTTAACAACCTGAACAATTTTACTAATTTCATCCATAAGATTTTTTGCAGTTTGCATTCGTCCCGCAGTATCAATTAAAATTGCGTCTACCCTATGCTTTTTTCCATATTCAACTGCATCTCTTGCAACTGCAGATGGATCCGCCCCATACCTTTGATGAATCATTTTCAATGATAGTCTTCTTGCATGCTCACCTAATTGCTCTATAGCGCCTGCTCTATGAGTATCACTTGCTGCTAATACAACAGACAATCCATTTTTATGTAAAAGATTAGCAACTTTAGCTACAGTAGTGGTTTTTCCAGTTCCGTTAATTCCTAGAAAAACTACTACAAAAGGACCTCCTTTATTTTCTTTTTTGGAGTTAATTTCATTAACCAAGTCTAGAGTCCCTGATTTAGTAAGAATTTCATAAATAGATTTTTTAACATGTAATTGAATTAATTCTTTTGGTGTTTTATCTTTTTCAAGAGACAAACCCAATAGTTTATTTTTTAAATTAGCAGAGATATCATCTATAACTTCTTGTGCTAAATCACTTTCTAGCAATGCAATTTCAAGATCAAATAGAGTATTTTCAAGATCTTTTTCAGTAATTTCTTTTTTACTGATATCGGAAATAATATTTGAAAAAGCTTTTTTTAATTTATCAAACATATATACTCATACACAAAAATAATAATTCAATTCTCAGTGTATTATATTTTCTTTTTTGCTTTGATTAATTATCATATTATGAAGCTTGATGCAACATAGAATTTACCTGTTGTTGAATCTGTTCAAGTTGGGAAGTTATTTGTTTTTTCTGATCTCTTAATTGATTTAGTCCAATCTCAAATTCCTTGATTCTTGATTCTATATAATTTAAAGTATCTTCACGTGTTTTTTCTATTGCAACTCCTGCACCAACATTAACCAATAATTTATCAATTGAAGGAATATTTGTTTTTAAATATACTCCTACTCCAATTGGCATTAATGCCTCATTCTCTTTATCCAGAGAAATATTCTGAAGAGCATATGATGCAAGACGAGCTTCTTCAATTAATTTTGTAACTGTAGTTTCTCTTTCTAATACTTCATTGAGATAAAGTTCTAGTGTTCTAGAATGCTGAACAAGTTCATTGATTCTTTGTTCAATGGCTGATTTTTGTGGGGTATTAGCTTTGCTCATCTGTATTAAAATATTTTAAATCCATTTATAACTGTGACTCACTCAGAAGGAGAAAGATAAAAATATCTGAACTTCAAATCTTATAGCTAAATAGAAGAGACTTTCATCATATCAGCGATCTTTACTTCCATTCCATATCTATGTTGATTATTTTTCATATGATGATATATTCGAAGTAAATCAAGAGAATTTTTTACTAGGTTAAAAGTACCTGTAATTTTCATCAAAATAAACTTGAAGACTAATGGGTATATATCAAAATGTTTAAGAACTTGTTTTCTATATGTCTTAAAATCATTTAGATTATTTACAAAGAGATCAGCACAAATTGTTGAAGGGATGATGCCTTCACCAAGTAATGGATAAACAGTACCTATTGATTCTCCAACACCTATGGATTTTCTACCATCGGAAAATGGTTCTGATTTCAATGGTGGACTAATTCTTACAGGTCTTCCATTTTTTTTAATTATTTCACATTTGTATTTTTTAAGAAAATGTTCAACAAAAAGATTATGATTTTTTCTTGTAAAATCTCCAGCACCTATATGTGCATATCCATTTCCTAAAGGAAAATACCAGAAATAGCCAGACATGGAAGGAAATCCTTTAAGATAAAAATCATCATATGGAATATCATTATTACTATTATATTTGACTTTATACTGAACACAAGGGATCCACATTTCATAATCAAGTTTAGGAAGGTAATTTCTATGAAATCCAGTAGAATCTATAATTAAATCAAAGTCAGATTCTAGATTATCCTTTTTCGGTGCTTTTCCATAGTTTATTCCTGTTCCTTTTATCATATCTTGAATAAGTTTTAGTTTATCATAACTAACCATGCCTCTTAATCCAATATCAACATGCTTACTATCTCCAAGGTCTACACTCATTTTTTTACCATCATGTAAAATATAATCATCAAAATCTAGACCACATTTTCTTGTGTAATTTACCATAACATTTTTGCTTGTAGCCCAAGCACAAACAGCATCATGTTCTTCTTCTTTCATCCTTTCAAAACCAACTACATGAATATCATGATTATCACTAAGTTGATTCATAAGATATGCACCAGCAACCCCAATTCCTACCACAGCAATTTTCATCTATACAAGATTCATCATCCGAAAATAAAAATATATTGAGAAAAAATTAAACATATAGCACTAGTGAAAAAGAAAAAAGAAATGCCAGCTGCTGCAAGAACAGGTATAGCTATTTTGGTATTAGGAGCGATACTTCTTGGTATAGGATATTATCAAGAACGAGAAGCACTTTCTTTATATGGATTGATAATGTCAATTTGTGGATTTAGCTTGTATATGATTTCATCGATTTATATCTCAAGAACAAATGATAATAAAGAAAAAAAAGGATCTTATTCTAAATAAATAGCTGGTTTATATGGTCTTGAAAATTTAGACTTTGACTTTGGATCAAATTTTTCTTTTTCTTCTTCTGAATAAATAACTATTTGAACATTTTCAACTTCAATTTCTTTAGATATTAGATTCTGCGAATCTTTTATTATAGAAATTTCATCAAATGAATTTAAATTTAATCTATTAATTCTTGATTCAACAGATTCAGAAAGAATATCTTCTACAATTTTTTTTACAAAAGAAGGATCTTTTTTTGCATAAGAAGTTTCAGGATCTTCTATTAATTTTTTCATTATATTCCCAAAATTTCTTTCGTTATTTAGAGTTATTATTTTAAGAATTTTTTGATAAATTTTTTGTTTACTAGTAGAAGAACAATATATGTATATATTATTTGGTAACTTTTTAGTTACTTTAATAATATTAGATATATCAGATGTTAATCTCTTTAAATATTCTTCTGATTCTTCAGATAAAGGATCAATTTGATCATTAAATATACTATCAGGCCATTTTGAAGAAAAAATTGAAGTTATATTACTTAAACTATTCCAAATCTCCTCAGATATAAATGGAGCAAATGGAGATAATAACTTTATTCTAATAGAAAAACAAAGAATTAATATATTATTTACTATATCATTATTATCTCTTTTTTTAGCATTAATTCTTTTTTTATACCAATGAATATCTTGATCAAAAACATACAAAATATTATGAAGAGCTTCTCGTACTCTTAATGTTTCAAGAGATTTGGTAACATTATTTATTAGTCTTTGTAATTTACTTATTAACCATCTATCCTCTAGTTCAAGAAGATTTTCTTTTTTAGATATAATAGAATGATAAAGGAATTCATCCAGGGATGAATCTATAGGATTTGAAAATTTATTATCAAAATTAGAATTGAAAAAAATTTGTTGTAATTGTTGTTGTTGCGAGAAAGTATAAAATTCTAGTAACTTCATTCTAATAGATTTTGCAGTATCAAAAGAAAAATCGGCATCCTGAAGAAGCTCAGATGAAATCAATATTGCTAATCTAATTGTATCTGCACCATATTCTTGTATTGCTGTTCTTAAAGGTATTATATTTCCTAATGATTTAGACATCTTTTTTCCTTCCATTAAAACTGAACCATTAACAACTATTTGATGTGGCCAGAATCTCTTTTCAAAAAGAGCCACATGGTTAAAGATAAAAAAAGTAAGATGGTTAGGAACTAAATCTCGTCCTGAATGTCTAGAATCAACTGGATAAAAATAAAGAAACTCATTTCTTATTTCCTCTAACAATGATATAGAAAGAGTACAATTTTTTGCTACTTCATGTACATCTCCAATTCCTAATAATACATAGTCAAAAAAAGTTTCATCAATATTACTAAGGCTTTCTTTCATTGAATATTTTTGTTCATTAACAAACTTTGATATTATATAATAAGCCATATAAATAACTGAATCAGATAAACTTTCGATTATCCATTCATGATCCCATGGAAGTTTAGTTCCAAGACCCGATTTTCTTGCACAAGCTCTTTCCTTTAACCAGTCAACTACATTATGAAATTCCTCTCTAAGATCATCCGGTAGAATACTTAATTCATCTATATAATTATGTACTTTCTGTTTCCATTCTGTATCGCTATATTTAATAAACCATTGATCATTTAATAATTTGACAACACATTCATTACCACATCTACATTTAATTGGTTTATTAATTAACTCATAAAATATTTCAGCTAAGTTATTTGTAGTAATCAAATAACTTTTTATATCTTCTTTAGCTAATTGAACACTCATTCCAGAATATTTTCCTGTATTAGATAACATTTGTCCTTGATAATATTCCAAATGATAAATTTCATTTGTTGCTTTTTCTAGTTCTAAATCTGACTGACTGTTAATTTTGAACTTTGATATTGTATCTTCTACGCATAACATTGAGCTATTAGTCGCGTTATCATTATCATCACTTTGGACTTTTATAATTTTAATAGGATTAATTTGAGATAAATCAATACCATTAAATGATAATGTTTCTTTTTTTAAGTCATTAAGAGCTTGAAAATCATATGGAGCATGTCCAGGTACTGACATTACTATTCCAGTTCCTGTATCAGATTTTACAAATTTTGCAGGAAGAATAGGAATATCTACATTTCTAATAATATCTGTTGCAAATTTACCAATTAATTCATTTCCTTTAATAATTTTATTGAATTTAATATCATGATTAAGAAATTTTAATTTTGTAGAAGCTTCTTTGGTAACAATCCATTGTTCAGTATCATCTACATCTATTAGAAAGTATTCAATATCAGGGTTAACCCAAAGATTGGTAACTCCAAAGATAGTTTCTGGTCTTAAAGTAGCAGTAGGAAGTATGACATTACTCTTAGTCAATTTAAATTTTATTAAAATATACTCACTGAATTCTGGCTCCACATCTCCAATGGTATCATGTTGACTTACAGGATTTTTATCATAAGGACACCACCCAACAGGATGAGAACCTTGTACAATTAAGTCTTTTTTTCGTAATGCTTTAAACTGCCAAGTTATGAATTTTGAATATAAAGTATCAATAGTTGTAAATTCTCGTCGCCAATCGATAGAATAACCCATATCTTGCATTCCTAATTTTATCTCATTATGAAAATATTTAGCAATATTTTCTGGTTCTATAAACGATTTGATTATCTCTTCAGGAACATTATATAGATTTTTAAAAGTTCCAATTAAATCTTGATCTTGTGCAATTATTCTTTTAGACATAGCTAAAATGGGGGTTCCAGTATAATGAAATCCCATTGGAAATAACACATTGTAGCCCTTCATTCGCATGTATCTAGCATGAACATCAGCTAATGCATATGTTCTTCCATGCCCTATATGTTGTGGGGAATTAGGATATGGAAATGCAACAGTTATAAAATACTTTTTTTTATTAGTATTATCATAATTAGCTTCAAACATATGTTCTTCTTTCCATTTGGACTTCCATTTTGTTTCCAGTTCATTCCAATTAATATTATTATTATTATTATTTGATTCGCTACTATTCAGATTATTCTCACCTTTTAATTGTTTCATTAACATATAGTTCTGCTAAATTTAAGACCTCTTCAATTCTATTCTTAAATCTACCTCCTCCTTGGCCAAATTTTGGGTCTCCACCACCAGAACCTCCTAGATTAGTAGAAATGATTTTTGCTATTTTCCCAGCATTAAAACCATATTTTCTTGCAATTTCACCAACAAAAACAATTACACGTATTCCTTCTTCTTTGGAGACAAGTGAAACGTACATTAGAAGAGGATCCAGCTCAATAGTTTTTTCTCCTATTGTAATATGGAACTCCTCATCAAGTTCATCATCAAATGTTGTGAACAATTTTACGCCTTCTGAGGATATTTGTTTACTATTATTGGATATGAATTTCGCTAGAATAGGAGAGGTTTTTCGTAAAAGAATTTTTATCTTTGTTCTAAGCTTTTCTGAATCATCCAAATATTTTTTGAATGAATCTGTTAGTTTTTCTTTACTAGAACCTAGTGATTGAGTAATAAATGAAATATTTTTATCTTGATTTTTAATGTAATTTATAGCAGCCTGTCCAGCAACAAATTCTAATCTAACAACACCATCCTGAATTCGTTCTGATTTGAGAATTTTAACTAAGCCTAATTCACCAGTTCTATTAACATGTGTTCCTCCACATGCTTCAATATCGAATTCACTTATATTCACTATTCTTACTTTATTTGATGGAACTACTCCACCTTGATATATACGAAAGGAAAATTTTTGTTCACTTTCTCCTCTTTCATATTCTTGTATGTTGACATTAAGGTTTTTCATTACAATTTCATTAGCAGTTTTTTCAATTCTATCTACTTCTTCTTTATTCAATGCAGAATGGTGAGTTATATCAAGCCTTCCATAGTTAATATCTTTAAATGCAGAATTTTGCCATACCCATGAACCAAGTGTATTCCTAGCCGAAGAATTTAATATATGAGTAGCTGTATGATGTTTTGTTATTGAATTACGTCTTGTATCATCTACCTTACATTTAACCATTAATCCCTCTGAAAGGGAGGATAAATCTTCTATTCTATGAAGAACAATATCTCCCTGTTTTATGACTTCAGAGACTTTAGCATTACCAATAGTTCCTTTATCAGGCTCTTGTCCTCCACCTCTAGGATAAAATGATGTTTGATCTAAAATTACATAAGTTTCTTTAATTATTTTTATAATCTGAGCATGAAATTCCCGAATAGAAGAATCTTCATAATACAATAATCTGGTAGGCGGCAAACCTTCCAATCCTTCTATTGATTGAGGATAAAGGGATTTTTGGTTGATATTATGTAATTCTGATAATTTTACATAAAAATTTGAAGGTATTTCAGTTATTACATTGACTTCTTTAAGAAAATCAGGAGTAATACCATCAGATTCATATAATCTTATAAGATCATCTACAGTTAGCTGTTTGTTATTCTTACGTATTGTAGAAGCAATATCATTCATACGTTGTCTTGTACTTGCATATCTATCAGATTCAAGTTTAAGAATGGTATAGACTTCTTTTTTATTTTCTTCTATTTCAGGGAACATATTTTTTAGATATTCTACATGTGTATCGATTAGATCTTCAATTTTTATATTCCACTTGAATCGTTCAATAATAGATAAGACTCTACGTAAAAGAATTCGAAGGTTATAACCTCCACCTACATTAGAAGGCAATGAACCATCTGAAATAGCAAATAATAATGTTCTACTATGATCTGCTATTGTATATATCGCCTCATATGGAGAAACAATTTTTTCGAGATTTTCAAATGGTATTTTCATCTCTTGAGCAATCATTTTTTTCAATTTTTTTATTTTATCAGATGAATCATCTTCGATACTATAAAACTTTTTAGACACTAATTTAAAATAGCATGAGAGAAAATTTTCATCCTTTTGAATTCCAATAGAGTTTTCTAAATATTTTATAACTGATTCAAAACAACAATCATAGCTTGTGGGAGTACCCATAGTAATCCATGATAATCGTTCCAAACCTGCACCCATATCAATAATCTTATTTTTCATAATTCTATAATTATTTTCATCTCCTTCAAATTCTGTAAAAACAGCATTACCAAGTTCAAGACCACGTACAAAATACTCTAAAGAATATCCAAAAGCTCCTGCTCCCATCCAAATATCTTCTACAAAAGTAATCTCTTCAGGTTTTATTCCCAATACATTAGTTAATAATCCAAAATCTAGGTCAATACATTTATCCTTCCAATATCCACCAGCTGCATCTGCATTACATGTTTGACCAATCATACAGAAACTTGTGTAATGACGACCGCTTAATCCCACATTTTCAACGTCATTAAATCTTAAACACATTTGTGGTACTACTAAAGGATTTGATGGCAATTCAAAAATAACTTTATTATTCATTATTCTTTGAAAATCTACTATTGACGCAATTGTAAAATAAAGATCATCTCGCCATCTACATACTACAGGATATCGTCTTACAATAGAATGATTATTAGATTGAAAATACTTTTCAATTTCCTTCCATGCTCTTACATAATCTAATCTTTTATTTGTAGGAGGATTTCCTATAAAGTTATAGGTCTCATGATCTGGACAGATATTTTTATCTACAAGTGACCAAAAAAATTTTCCGCATGATATACATTTGTATCGTTTAAAACCTAATCTATCAAATAAGGAAACTCTATAATATTTATCAGGATCAGATGAAAATAAAGTAGAAGCTTCTTTTTTACCCAAACTATGCTAACGATTATTATTATCTATATTAATGCTTTTATGATACAAAAATAAAACTACAAGCAAGCTAAATTTAATGAAAATAAATATAATATTAATTTCTTGCTAAGGATTCCTCGATGAATTTTTGATAGGCTTCTTTCGGAGCAGCTCCTACAGTTCTTGCAATTTCATTTCCATCTTTGAATAATAATAATGATGGTATAGAATGAATTCCATATTTTACTGCTATCTCTTGATTTTCATCTACATTAAGCTTTACAATTTTGACTTTTCCATCAAGACTTTTTGATAATTGTTCAACAGCTGGTCCTACCATTCTACAGGGACCACACCATTCTGCCCAAAAGTCAACAAAAACAGGTAATTGTGATTTTAATACTTCTTTTTCCCATGATTCATTGTTTACTGGAAGTACACTTGTATCATTTCCCATATAATTAATTTAAGTTAGGTTAATTTGAATCATACTAAATATAAATTTAAAAATAATTAGGAAATTATAGATATATAAATTTTATTTTATTTTATTTTCAGCCAATAGTATTTGTTGTTAAAGAATTCTTCATTACTACGAAGATATAAAATAAATATATTTTATGTTTGTTTTAGAATGAATATAAAAAAAGATAATGAAAAAGCTTTAAACACCTTCATAAAGAGATCATCCTTAATACCTTGTAGTGTAGATAACCTTTTTGATTATCATACACGAAATGGTGTTTTGGAAAGACTTATTCCACCGTGGAGTGGCTTGAATTTAGTTATTCAAAACGGAGGAATTAATAATGATGCTCTTTCAATTTTCAGAATTAATTTTGGACCACTAAGTTTCCAATGGATTGCCAAACATTTTGGATACATTCACAATAAACAATTTCAAGATGAAATGATAAAAGGTCCATTTCAAAAATGGATACATACTCATTCTTTTATACCTCAAGGATTGAATCAATGCGTTATAGAAGATAAAATAGATTATACTCCTAAATATGGTAAAATAGGCTCAAATATTATACAAAAGAGAATTCAAAATTACTTGGAGCAATTATTTCTTTATCGTTCTCGTATTTTAGTTAATGATATATATTTTGAGAAAATGGCATTAGAAAAAGAAAAAAAAATTATTATTACAGGTTCTCATGGATTAATAGGTTCAGCACTTATTCCATTGTTAACTAGTATAGGTAAGCATAAGATTACTCGCCTTGTAAGAAGTCATAATAATAAGAATATACAATCTTCTATTACCCAAAATAATAATAAAGATAATGAAAAAATCATCTATTGGGATCCTGATCATAAAAAATTAAATTTTCATGAACTTGAGGGATATGATATAATTATTCATCTTGCAGGAGAAAATATTTTTGGAAGATGGACAAATATAAAAAAACATAAAATATTTGATAGTCGTATAAAAAGTACTACACTTTTATCTGAATCTTTAACAAGGCTATCTAATCCTCCATCATTATTAATATGTGCCTCAGCGATTGGATATTATGGAAGAGATAGACCCAATGAACATTTAACAGAAAATAGCAGTCCAGGAGAGGGATTTCTAGCTCAAGTATGTCAAAATTGGGAAAACGCAACAAAAACGGCAACTGAGATAGGAATAAGAGTAGTTAATACACGCTTTGGTGTAGTATTAACTCCAAAAGGAGGTATTTTGCAAAAGCTCCTTGGACCATATAAATTAGGTTTAGGAATAATAATTGGAAATAAAGATCAGTATATCAATTGGGTCTCAATAGAAGATGTGATAAAAAGTATTTTTTATTCCATAACAAATACCTCAATTCGAGGTGCTATTAATATCGTATCACCAAAACCAGTTACAAATTTAGAATTCTCAAATACACTCAAAAGAATATTTAATACAAAGTTATCAATACCTATAAATCAAAATATAACCAAAGTAATCTTTGGCGAAATGTCTGATGAATTATTATCTACAGATACATATGTAATTCCTAAAAAATTATTATCTACAGGATATAAATTCTTTAACTTGGAAATAGATGAAACACTTAAATTCTTACTTGGCAAAATGGAAATCAAATAATAAATTGAATATTCGACTCACTATAAATGATTAAGCCTTATTAGTATATTTTGTTATTATTTAAGAGAAAAAGCTATTAAAAATATAATTGCTAATATTATTCCATATATTATGTGGCCAAATAGACTGATGATAATTGGGCTTTTTCCTAGGGGATGATTCAATGGATTTATCCCAGTAATTGGTTTATGAATTGGCAAAAGTGTAACAATCCAAAGAAAAAGTCCATATAATAGTCCAATTATCAAAAGTGGAATTTCAGATAAAGTCGGAATTAAAACTAGAGTTAACAATAATCCAATTCCACCTAGACCACCATTTAAAAAATGTAGCAAAAATATTCCCCAAAAATAATTCTTATTATTTGGAAGTCTGAAAATTTTACATGTCAAAACCTGATTTTCATGCCATTCTAAAATACCTGTTAATTTCAATTTTGAAAAAAATGGAATTTCAACAAGTGTCATAAATCCTGTAGACATTAGACCTGCTAGAAAGCTTAACAAAATTGAAAAGAGATCAATTTGCAAATAAAGTGTACACATCCATAGGTTTTATTTTTAAATATCTAAATACAATTATGATTCTTATTGTTATTATTATTACTTTGAATGATACTTTCATTATTATAGAGAAACTTATTATTTCTTTTATAAATTTGATATTGTATTAAATATTATAATAATTAAAAATTTTCTTTAAATTTTTTAAATCTAAAAGATATTTTTTATTTAGTTTTTATTATTAAAAGTAGCAATATATGATATAGACGAAAGAGTAATAAGAACATATGTCTATAATAATTTAATGAATAAAATATCAGGAAAGAATATTACAACAAGATCTATTATGCTCATCTCTGGGATGATGATCGCTAGTGGATTGATGTTATTTTCTTTTAATTTGAATACAATAATGGCAATTCCTGCTGATATAGTAGAAAGACAAGGAGATTATATATATGGAAGAACAGTAGGTCTTGTTGAAAATGAAAATGGAGAACCATTATGGATTATATCTGGTACATTTAAATCCAATTTATCATCAAATCAAACCCAACCTGGAGCTAATTCCACTGTTTTTAATGCAAATCTTGAAATGATCAAACCTGATGGAACAGCAAAACATACTCATACTCTTACTAATTTTGTTTTAACAGATATTGCAAATCAAAATAATGCTACTGTATATAATGGCACAGGGACAATCAGTATGCCTGATACACCTTTTACTGATGTTCCTATAAGCATTAAAGTATTGAATAATAAAAATCTAGGTATGATAAACGTAGATCCAACTAAAGTAGATAATCACTTTGGCTATACTAAACCAATATATGGTCTTCCTTTAGAAGATAGTGAAAATAAAGAAAGAAAATACGGAGAGAACAAATAATATAAAAATAGATCTTAATTAACTTAGAAGATCGTTTTACTTTATTTTTTATTTTTCTTTTTATATTTAAAAGTATTATAACAATTTTATAGGAATAGTTAATATATCATTTATTTTGTTAACAAAGTATGAATTTTAAAAATACTGTTTTTTTTAGTGGAATGGCTGTTTTCTTGTCATTTTTAATTTTAAATAGTGTGACATACCATTCTGCATTTGCAGCAACAGAATATGAACATAAAACAAAATGGGGAGAAAGAGGTGTTGCATTTGGACAGTTTAATCAAGTAGGTGGAATTACTTCAGACTCTGAAAACAATGTTTATGTTGCTGATTTCACAGGTCGCTCAAACATGATTCAGAAATTTACAGAAAATGGATCATTTATTCTTGGTTTTGGTGTATTAGGTAACGGTCCACAATTTTTTAGTAATCCCTCTGGTTTAGCTGCTGACTCTGAAAACAATATTTATATTGCAGACTTTGGAAATCCTGTTTATGCTATAAAAAAATTTAGCAGTGATGGAAACTTTATAGACACTTTTGGTTCCTTTGGTCTTGGAGATGGACAATTTATTACTCCCGGCGGACTAGGTGTAGATAAAGAAAATAATATTTATGCAACAGATTTTGGAGAAAATAATAATGTACAGAAATTTGACCAAAATGGTAATTTTCTAATGAAATTTGGAACTTATGGAAGTGGTGATGGACAATTTTTGAATCCTACAGATGTAGCCGTAGATTCACTTGGAAATATATTTGTAGCCGATTCTTTTAACGATCGTGTACAGAAATTTGACCAAAATGGTAATTTTCTAATGAAATTTGGTACCACCGGAACGGGTAATGGACAATTTAATAATCCATTTGAATTAGCAATTGATTCTTCTGATAATGTTCTCGTAGTTGATAATAATAATAATCGTGTACAAATTTTCAATAACAATGGTGAATATATTTCTCAATTTGGTAATCAAGGTCCAGCAGCTGACAGACTTGAAGATCCAATTACTATTGCAATTGATTCTTCTGATAATGTATATGTAGGAGATGGAAAAGATACTGATATACATGTATATAGTCCAGTAAAATAATATAATTTTTTAATTTGTATTTGTTAGAAATAGAATTAAAAATAAAGTATTGAAGAATTAGGTCAAAAGTAGTGGTATAAAGTTATTATTTCTTTTTTATTAATTTTTGCTATTTATTAAATTTTTTATTATTCTTTGAAGTTGAACACACTAAGAACAAGCCCATCGGAAATTGAATAGTCATGGTTTCAATGTTCAATATTTCTAATAGAATATAAAAAAAATAACAAAGGGAATCAGTGGGATTTGAACCCTTCTATAAAGTGGGACCAGCTACTTTAATTTAATAAAATCAATAATTAGATACGATAGCGATAATTATATGAAATAAAAATAATTATGTTAGTCAAAATTAATATGATTAAAATCATTAGAATATAGTTGAAAATTATCAATTATCCAAAGTTTAAGTTAATTATTTTCTTATTTTAGAATTCCTCCTTTGTTTTATTTTTGCTAAAGATAATGCTATTGCAGATGATAAAATAACAAATATAATAATTAATGAGAGTAAAACCGGCATTTTATAAACGTCTGAAATCAACATTTTAATCCCAATAAATAAAAGCAGTAATACTAATGCAGGTTTTAGATAATAGAATTTTTCCATGATACCTGATAGAAGAAGATATAAACTTCTAAGTCCAAGAATTGCAAATATATTTGATGTAATAACAATAAAATAATCTGACGAGATAGCAAGCACAGCTGGAATTGAATCAATAGCAAACAATAGATCAGCCATTTCAATTATCACTAATGCAACAAGAAGGGGTGTAGCATATAACACTCCATCTTCTTTTTTTAGTAAAAATTTGTTTGAACTTATATGTAAGTTAATAGGTACGAATACTTTTAGTATACGGATTGCTATATTTTTTTCTAAATCAATCTTTTTTTCCTTTTTCTGAAAAAGCAATCTAATAGCAGTCAAGATTAGCAAGCCTCCAAATACATATATCATCCAATGAAAACTCTCTAAAAGAGAAACACCAACCAATACTAAT
>DASSVK010000002.1:0-27109 GCA_035706205.1 Nitrososphaeraceae archaeon
AGAAGAAGGTTCTAATTGAATCTTTTCGTTAGCACAAAGTACACAAAATATTTTTTGTTTCTTCTTTCTTCTAGCGTTAACGTCTATAATTATTGTATTATTATTATTATTATTATCAAATGTCATATCTGTATAATATATTAATAGTCTCCTTGACTTTTAAACTTAAAGAATGTACAAATCATTTGAAAAGTGTCTAACAAGTCGTTATGTGGACTTTCATCCTTGTCCAGTTTACCGGTCTCATCAAATATAGCTCCTCTTAATGCTGTAATAAGTTTAGAGAATTTAGGATTAATTGCAACTAATGATCTTGAATCATCTAGTAACCTTTTACTATGTGAAGTCATATAACTCCTTGATTCTGTGTTGAATACTATAGGACAAACTATCATACATTGAGCCAAGTCTATATTATGTTTTTTACAATATTGTACTTTTTCTTGGACATAAGACCAATTATGTCTTTCATCTATTAGTTTCTTTAGAGATGTAATTAACTCAGGTTGTGAAGCGTCTACTCCAATATTTACAATATTACCCATTTGTTTCCTAATTCTAAAGACGTGGTCTAGGGCCTCTTCATAAGAAGGATGGTCCAGCTCTTCAGCATATAATATTCTAATTTGCTTTATAGCTCTAACATATTCTGCTACCAGTATAGCAAACTTACTAGAAGAGAAGGCTGGATCTATAGTCATATATTTTTCGGATAGTAAATTAATTGAATTGGAATCTAGTGAATAATTCTTACCTCTTTCTATTGCGTTTTGTATACTTAATTGAGAATATAGGTTGCCAATCTTGCCCAGGTATTTTAAATCATATTCTCTTTCGAATGAAGGTGATTGTTTAGCTATTTTAATATCTTCAATTGAATATATTTTATCAAGTCCATATCTGTAATCTAGTTTAATTCGGTGATAAAGACATGATTCAAAAGGTTCATTCTCTATATTTTGCATAAGTCCTTCTGGTGCGTTAGGTGTAGAAACTAAAACAATATAGGGATTACTTTTAGCGATATATCTTTCTGCAACAGCTCTAACCTCTTCCTGTTCACTTTTACGGAAGAAATCGGCTTCGTCTAACAATATGAATTTAGGATTGTCTAAGGACCTAAAACTGTCAATATGGTTACTTGGGTAACTTTCAATCCTTACATTATTTAATTCTAAAACTGTTTCTTTACTATCAAAATAGATTTTTAATTTGGGTTCAAATAACCTTTTCATTCTTCTAATTAACTTTATAGCTAAATCTATGTTAGGACCTGTTACTATAACCATTTGACTATTTTTATAATCGTCATTTCGTAAACATAACCAAGCCATATACCTTAGAAAGAATTCACTAATTCCCAAACCTGTGGCCTTTAGAATCCATAAATGTCTATATTGTTGTAAAATATTATAAATGGTTTCCTGGTAATCAAATAATGGTTTTTCAATATTATTGTCTTTAGTTGGTAGTCCTATAACATGATTAAAACAACATTGGCCTTTAGTTATAATATCTTGTTGTTTATGTTCTTGCTGGTCCCATATCCAGAACGGAAGATTATGAAATCTATCAAATTCATTAGAAGACTTCGTTATATTGTTCTTCTGTTGATTGATCTGTATAATCTTCTGTAGGTCCTTGAATCCCATTTTCTAAATCCTCCTCCTCGGAACCCTGTGAAGATTCTTCGCAGGGTAATTTTTCTTTCTTATTATTATTATGTTCTTCAACAAACTTTATTGAATCCTGCAGTAAAGACGCATTAGTTAACAGGTCCATCTTAGTGTTATACGTGTCTTTGATTAATGCAAGAGATTGTAATTTCTCCCTTGAATCTCCTTTCTTATCTGCTTGTGCTGCAATAATCCAACCTTCTTTTATTATCTCATCAAGTCCAGAAATACATTTTTTATATTCGTAAGGTAATTTTTCTTGAATATGATTTCTTATCGTCTCTTTTGCCTCTTGTTTCAAAAATTCTATATCTCTTGAAATAGTAGTTTTTGGAATTTGCAACATTTTTGATATATCTGTTAATCCAAATCCTTTAATAGACAGCTCATTTACTTTGTTTCGTTGCCATTCTAATTGTTCCGTTTTATTTCGTGTTTGTTCCATTTTTTACCTCGTAATATTCTATATGTTCCATTATCACTTCGTAATTTAAAAATTTATTGCAAATTGTATTGCTTACTTCTTGTAATATTTTGTAGTAAAATAATATAATTTAAGTAGGATAAAGGTGATTGTTTTTTAATATAATAAAAAATAGAAAAAAAGTTATTTTTTAAAATAAGGTATACCCTTTATAGTTCACTCTAATCCGGGTTGCCTAATTCATATTGTGTTACAAGTTGAGATGCTTGATTTGCTGCGTTAGTTGCAGATGAAGAAGCATCTAATACTCGTTGAGCTACAGCATTATTTCCGGAATTTTCTTGAATTTGAAGACTAGTATTATTACAGGAACTAGTCGTGTCACCTCCCGAAACGCACCCAGTATCAGTACCGAAAATATCGGCAATTATATCGACAACTATATCAACAAGCGTTTTCGCAATAAAATTAGCATTTGCTGCTTGTGTTTTAGCATTATTTAAATCTCCTTCAAGAATAAATTGTGATGCGTTGAGAGAATATTGTTGTGCTTCTAAGGATAATTTGATAACCTCGGCTACCCTATTATCAGTTGTTACATTACCGCTACCACCTGCTACTAGGTTGGTATTATTGTTTATGCAGTCTAGGTCAAAGTTACCATTGTTTCTTTCACCATTACCTAAACCATTTGCAGAAACATCATCCTGAAGTGATTCAGCTCCTGCTATACTACCAAGAGGTATGTCACTTCCTAAATTAGCCTCTACTCCATTCAGGTTTGCATTTATGTTATTACACTTAATTTTCTTTATAATGTCACTGTATTGAGATTTGTATGGTTTATCCTCTTTTGTAAAATCATTTGTATATCCTTCGTTGTACGTGTCTGTTTCATAGCCAGAAACTGCATTTGCGTTCAAATTGCTTATACTGTTAGTACCTAACGGCATTAACATTGCCACCAAGCCTAAAAAAATTATTATTGATCTGTGCATATCTTTATTTATAAAGAAAAAATATATTTGAACTCCGATGAATAGTAGAATAATAAATTATTCAGATTAGATTAGGGAATGGTAATTGTTGTTTTTCCTTCTCTTGTTATTTTATTTTTAAATGGTATTGTATACTGTTTTTTAATTTTTGATACTAACTTTATATTATGAAAAATAAATAAAATAATATATTTTTTTATTCTATATAATATGGCTTACCATATCTATCTTCATAATATCTACTTTCATAATTATCATATATAGCCGGATTATATTCTGGTGGATAATAGTCATTCATTACTGGATATTCTGGTGATTCTGGTGGATAATAAGATAATTCTTTGTCTTCTACTGCAGACACATTGATCATCGTTGTGGTATTAAATACAAAAAAAGTACCCAACAGTAGAGATGCAAAAATGATTAATGAATTTGTTCTATTCATTTCTTTATGTATAGTCACATGAAACTATACTATATAAAGTGAATTCAATTACGTTATAGGATATGATTATATCTTTATTTTAGATATGACTATTAAGTTTATTCTTTAATATTATAATAATGTTAAATTTATGTATTCTTAAATTCAGAAAAAATAAATTTAAGAATATATTTATATTAAAAGAAAATTATATCTTTATGAAAGTGCAGAATACAGTATTGGAAAAGAAGTATCATATCTGAAACTTGTGTTAGAATGACCACCATCAAATTCTTCATAGTGATGCTTTATATTCATATTTTCTAATTTCTGGTGAATTATTCTTGCTCCGATGTAAAGGTTGAATTCATCCTTGGTTCCACAATCTAGATATATAAGGTTTAATTTTTTGAGATTAGATTGATAGTATTTTATCATGTTAACAGGATCCCATTTTTTCCACATTTTCCATATCTCGTCAATTAATTCACCTGTTTCAACATCAAAAGGAAGTCTGACTCCTAATGGTGATTTAGAATCAGGAGAATAATGTGCCGCCATACCTAAAATATTCAAAGCCACAAAATCTTTTTTTTGTTTTTTATTAGCTTTATTCCAGAATTGATCAAACCAATTTTTGATTCCTCCAACTTCTTTAAAACTTGTATAAGCGCTAGGAAAGTCTGGTATATAACAATATTCAAATGCTGCATCTCCTGAATGACAAGCAATAGCCTTGAAAATTTCAGGATGGCGCATTCCTAAAACAAGAGAACCATATCCACCTGAAGACTTGCCCCACAAGCCAAATGAAGAAATATTGTAGTTGTTTTGTATGAATGGAATAAGTTCATTAACAATATAATCTTCATATCTTCCTGTTGCTGTAGAATTTATATATTGATTTCCTCCAAATTTTGTAAAACAATCTGGAATAACCAAAATCATAGGCCCACATTTATTTTCAGCAATTAATCTATTCATTCTTTCTTCTATATTTTCGCTAAGAGGATCTAGATTGAAAAAAGTTCTACCATTACCACCAAAACCTGAAAGACCAAAAACTGCAGGGAATCCTTTGGATTGACTTTGGGAATAATTAGGCGGAATATATACTATAATCTCCCTATTATACGGATCTTTCAATCGGTTAAATTTTAATACCGAACTTTCAAAATCATGAATAATAATTTTTCCCTTAATAATCGCCACTTTGAATACTATTATTTTCTGTATATATATAACATTCAAATTTAAACTTAAAATTTTTATAAAAATTAAGTTGAAATTCAAAAATTAACTCTTATTGATATCATTATAGTATTTTTATTTTTTTGATTTTGAGTCTATTAACAAAAGAATAAGTAATTTTCCTACAAAGAATTTGTATGTTTATTATGGATCTTTAATAATATTTAAAATAACTATTTCGAGTATTATTAAGCTAGAAAATATCAAGCTAACCTTTTTTTATCAATACAATATATGAAATGTAACAAATATTTTCTAATCTATTTTACTCCCATATATTTTGTATATTCTTCCTGATGTACTAGAGATATAGTTCCATACATCTTTATATATAGGCAATTCATAAAATTTATTTTTTTGATTTTTATCCATAGAATCATATACAAATTGCCCAATTACAATTTGATCGGGTTCTGCAAGTGCAGTCATTTTAACTGCTATGCTTATTGTATATCCTAAAATGTCTATAATAGGCTTTTTTGTCATTATCTTTTCAGTTTTATATTCTATTAGATTTGTTTCCCAACCATACTGAACAACAACACTTTCTCCCACATCTACTCCTATTCTAGCATGAATTTCAGGATAGTCATATTGACTTAAAATAGGATTAATTCCATATCTAATTACTTTGATCATAGCAATTGCACAATTTACTGCATTAATACATGGGATTTTGTCATCTTCTTTTTTCTCTGATTTTACTAAAAAAAAGGCTAGTACTGCATCACCTATAAATTTCATTATGTAACCACCATATGAAGCTATTAAAATTGACATCTCTTGAGTGAAAGCCCGTATAATATCTGCTAATCGATTAGCAGATAAATTCATAGAAAGTTTAGTAAACCCTACTAAATCTACATGTAGAATAACAAGTCTTGTTTTTGATTCAAGAAAATTTTCTAATATTTGTCTAGAATCTTCAGGTGAAAGATTAAACTCTTTTGCTTGTAATGCAGACCATGTTCGTGATTGAGCATTCTTAATTAATTCATTAATGTCTATTATAGAATCAAGATAGAATTCTGCAAGAGAAGAAGGAGAGTTATCTATTTTTTTTCCTGAACCTCTTTGTTCTTCTAAATTTATTATATTGTGAATTTCTTCTATATCTAAATCTGTTTGAAATGCAATTACTTCTAATGGAATGCCTGATTTGTAAAGATTCAGAACTGTTTGTTTTTGTTCAATTGATATAACTTTTCACCTTTTATAAATTATATAGAATAAATAATGTACTATTGTATTATAAATGTAAATTAGTTTATTGCTATAGTTAACAATATAAAATGATTTTATAATGGAATCCTAAATATCTCTTTCTGTTCTATCGATGCCCATGCTCCCATTCCTTGACCTTCAGCGTTTGTTCCTACAATCTCACTTATTATAACTTCTTTAGCAGCCATTGGAGGCCATGTCATTGCTACATATTCTCCAATTTCTCCAGCTTTTTCTAAAGATGCCATAGAGATATTTTCTTCATTAAAATTTTTTTCTTTTAACATACTTTTGACTTTTTCAAAATTTTGTCTATTTCCATGTACAATTACATAAATCTTTTTATCATTATATAATGTTGTCATTAATTTTCTACAGAGATAAAAATATAAAAGCTTAACTTTTGATTCATCTAATAAGATTAGTTTATAAAATATAATCTTTATTTATAGTATTTGTTACTTTTGACAATATTTATAAGAAAATATTTAAAAATTATGAACGAATTTTTAATTTTGTTATAGTATTCTGCAAAATATCCGAATCCAATAGTTGCAATTCCTGCAATTATGAATCTTTTTCCCATTATTTCAAATCCTTCACCATGTTCTATGCTTTGACCTAAAAAAATCATAAAAATCGCAAAAATTGAGATAATTATCCCTATTATTAATAATGGTAAAAATAGTGAATGATGAGATTTTTTTTCCTTCATTTTTATTTATTATACATATAATCTTTAACCTAGCAAATTTATAAACAATTTTATTGATTTATTTGTTATTTTTTAATATTGAATAGTTTGAATATATCACTTATCGGTGGCAATGAATTTCTTAAAGAATTTGGAAAACAAGGTACACTTTCCGATATAGTACTCTATGATAGAAAACAAAAGGATCGGATATTTACTATGATTGCTCCTATATCTTTTCCTGATAAAATTCAAACATTACCTCAAGTTTTGAATATGACCGAGATGGTAGTTTTAAATGTAACATCATTAGACAAATATCTTGCAGAACAGATAATAGCTATAGATAGTTTAAATATTAAAAATGGCTTTTTGATACATTCTTATGATATAGACGACCAAATACTTGGTAAGATGATCAAAGGTACTGTGATTGAGAATTTTAAGAGAGTAGAAAACCTTGAAATTTTAAAACATGAGATAAATGATCTTTATTCTAACTCGAAAGAGGGAGATCTTATATTGCCTATTGATCATAGCTTTGATGTCAAAGGTGTTGGAACAGTTATTCTTGGTGGAATTAAACAAGGAAAAGTTAAAGTATATGATAAATTAAGGATTCTACCTTCAAATAAAGAGATTTTGATAAAATCAATTCAAATGCATGATGATCCAGTAAGTGAGTCTTGTAGTCCTGCTCGTGTAGGACTAGCTGTGAAAGGGCTCGTACCTCGCGAAATAGAAAGAGGTGATATTATTTGCTCTGGAGAAACTATAAAAGTAGCAACTACAGAAGTATTAGTAACAGATTTTTCAAAGAATAAATATTTTAACAATGACATTACAGAATCGCAAACATATTTACTTTCTGTAGGTCTACAAATAAAGCCAGTAAAAATTTTAAATGATAGCTCTAAAATAATATTATCTTTAGAAAAACCTATTGCTTATTATAAACAACAAAAATTCTTAATATTAAAACCAGATAGTAAAACTACTAGAATAATAGCTGATGGGTCATTTTCTTGAATTATAACTAAATTTAGATATAATTATTGTATCGTCATTTTATATTCTATCGATTCATTTAATTGAGTTTTAATTAGGTAGTGGATGAACATGAAATTATTACAAGTAATTCATGATATTTTATTTAAGAGAGGGCTATTCTTCTTTCATTTTATCAACCAATATAGAATCACATTAAAAATTATCTTATTATAAATCATAATTCTTTTTATAACAAATTTTGCTATTCTCATTGAATAAAAAGGAGAATTCTTATTTTTTAATATATATGTCTGAAAATAATATGTTTCTTATTGCAAATGGGTAATAGAATTAAATTAAAAGTTAAATTTTTCTAAAATTTTTGTTTTAAATAGGCAGCAGAGCAATTAATTACTATTAATTAAGATAATTAATTGTATAAATTTTATCATCTTATTAAGAACTTTTTTTTCTATATTTTTAATTAATAGTGTTTATCTCTAAATTGTTTTTGTCTTCATATTACTTGAAAAAAATTTTTAGTGTTATTATTTTAAAGGGATTTATCTCAATTGTTACTATGTCATTTTCTATAATTTTAATTTCTTGAATTTCATTCTCTAGGAAGTCTATTAATTTAACATTTTTTATTTTTGCTGCAAGTTTTATTTTTGTAATTGTTTTTTTTCCTTCAGTTTCGTACACCCTTAAAATAATCCCCTTTTTATCATCACTTAATTTCATTGTACTCAATATTACATTACTTTCTGATATTTCAAGAAAAGATTGAAAATCAACTAATGTCTTAATTTTATTGCTATTGTTCTCGGAAGTGTTGTTATTTTTTTTAACCTTAATACTTTTCTTGATCTGAGTTGATATTAATGGCATATTTATTTCTGATCCATGTTGATAAACTAGATCTTCACACCAATCATTTTCGTGAGGTAAAATTGAATATCTAAAAGTGTATGGTCTCATTTCTGCAGCATCTGGTGTAGGTATACAAGGGCCCATTATCCCATCAGAAGATAATAATACAATACTACGTAGCAAGGTAAGATATAAAGATCCATCTCTGATTTCGTGAGATGGTAGACCCTGATGGAGAAGACTAATTCCGACAGTCTTATTTAGATTATTTTTTATAGAATAGTCAAGCCACTCAAAAGAGGGAAATACTCCTGAAGGTTTCTCAAACCATTTACCAATATCTTTTTGATAATAAAGATCAGTTTTTCTTTCTATAGCACCAAATTGAGTTCCACACCAATAACTTTTAGCTCTACCTTGAGTCTCAAATTTTACTCTAAGTCTTGAATGAGGATGTTTATTATAAATATGAGTTACAAAATCGATTCGATTCAAATTCTTGTAAATTACTATTTCTTTTTCAATATCTATGAAATTGTGTCTATACATCATTGGCTTAAATTTTTCAGTAAATCTGTAAGGCCATCTTAAAGCAAAATATTTACTCTTAAACTTTATATGTGACCTTAGTTTTCCATGAATTACTTCATATTTTTCTGGCTTAAATATTCCATATTTAATCCCATCTCCGGTTTCTGATTTCAATAATTTTAGATTTTCTCTATGATAATAGAGATCGCCGATTTCTTCATCTAAAATTATTTCATTTCCAGTACAATAATGTAATTTTTTATTATTTTTGATAAATTTGAAAACTGTAATAATCGCATTTTCTCTATTTACTTCAATTTCATATTCTTTATTTTTAAAACTTGTATCATGAGCAATTATAGTTTGCCCATCTATAGTTTCTGATTTTACTATGTCTAAAGTTTTGAATCCTAAAGCAGGGACAGAAATAACACAGCCAAGAGTTATTTTTTGTATTGAATTATCTTGATATAATGAATAATCTAAAATTTCTATATCTATAATTTGATCTCTACTTTTTAAGCAACTTATACCTTTGATTTCTCCTTCATTAAATTCTAAAATTATTTCTACCCAGTTTGTAACTTTCCATGAAAGAGGATTAAAAATAAAAATAATATTATCATCAAAATTAGTCATTAATGAAATTTTCTTTAGGTAGTCAAAAATTGATCTGCCTATACTTTTTCTTTCATTTTCAAATATTTCTCTTACTTCATTATAGATCTCATCAACTCCTGTTCCTGGTAAAACATCATGCATTGCAACAAATAGTATTTTCTTCCAATACTTTTGAAGCTGATCTGAAATATTTTCGTCATGTATATTAATTAACCATGCTATAGCATCTAATCTTTCTAGTAATAAAATACTATTTTCAAATTCTTTCATCCCTTGTTTTAGCCACATACGTGTAGAAGTACAGTCAGGATATATAGCAGAAAACTTTCCAGAATACATCTCTCCTTTTCTTATTTTAAATCTAATATTTTGTTTTTCTAAATAATTAAAATATTGAAGAGGAGATGACATGATCATTTTGTATTCATTTTTAGATTTTCTTTTTTTTCCGTTTATTTTTCTATTCCATTTGTCTATGACATCAACTAATTCTGGTTGAGGAGGAGTAGAACCACTTCCAGATAACATTAAAATTTGATTTGTTGAAGCATATTTTTTTAATTGTTTTAAAGAAAGTGTTAGTTGATCTAAAAAAAGACCTGCCCTGTATCCTAGTGGCATCCAATGAGTAAGAATTCGACTACCATCAATTCCTTCCCAAAAAAATTCTGATGGAGTAGAAGTATGTATTCCTCTTCTAAAAATAAAGTATTTGTAACCACAGTTTTTTAAAATTTGAGGCCATTGTGCATTAAACCCAAATTCGTCTGCTCCATATGAAACTACTATATCTTGATTTAATTTTTCTTTTACAAATTTTTTTCCTTCAGTTATTTCTCTTATTAATACTTCTCCATTTGGAATCATATTATCTGCCAATAAATATTGACCTCCTGCTATCTCTATTTTATTATCTTTAATACGGTCAATTATTTCTGAAAATATATGAGGATAATCTTTTTCTATTTTTTCTAGCAAAAAGGTTTGCTCTAACATGAATTTATAATCAGTTTTTTTTATAAGATTAAGAGCTTGTTTTAGAATATATTCTATATTTACAAAGTAGTAATCTTCTTTATTAAGAATCCATACAGCGTCATAGTGCATATGTGGGACGATATGAATAGTTGCATCCTTCATTTTATTTACCTCTTTATTACATGATTTAATATTATTTCTTTCCAACCCATTTGTCCGATTCCATTTACTCTAGTTAGATTATTTATTTTCATAGATGCATAACCATTTTGAATATTTCGTACTAAGAATGCTTTATCAACATTTTCAAACATTGGAATGTCATTAATTGCATCTCCTATTCCTATAGACTCAATTTTCGCTTTTTCAAATTTTATCGAATATAATTTTTTTAAAATCGAAATTGCCGAGCCTTTATCATGTAAAGAAGAAATTGTATTATATCTAGTTCCTTGTAAAATACGAAGACCTCTCTCTTCCAATATTTTTTTTAATTTATTTAATTCATTATTATTGATTTCAAGTATTGTTTCACTATATTCTCTCGACGCCATTAGTTTTGCATTATTTATTGATATTCCGACTTTTTGAGCTAATTCTGCTATCGAAAGATCATGTACAGCAATGAATTTAATCTGAAAAATTTCTCTTATTTCTCGAAGAATTTCTATTATCCTATTGTATGATTTTCCTAATTCTATAATTAAATTTTTATTAATGTGTTTAATCGATAAACCTAATTCTTCAAGATCTATGGGAAAATAATTGTCAGGAATAACAATTGCTCCACCGTTTTCAACTATAAAGGGATCATCTATCTCGAGATGTCTTCTTATTTTTTCCTGTTCTAATCGAGTTTTTGTTGAACATAATACTAAAGGAATATTGTTATCACGGATCTTTTTAATGATTGTTTTAATTTCTCCATTATATTCTTCTGTATGATAAACTTCTCCTTCCTTTATAATATATGATTGAAGGAGTGTATTGTCTATATCAGAAAAAATCAAATACTGTGACATTCCTTTACTTTACTTTTTTAAAAGAATGAACAACTTTATACTTTGACGTAAGAATTTATATAAGAATTTTCTATATCAGGGAAAAATTTGTTTTCCGGTATATCTGTCAATTATTATAATTGCTTTTGTTGGGCATGTCTGGGCGGCCTCTAGAATACTTTCAAATTTGTCTGCAGTTTCTGATATTACTATTGCCTTAGGATTTATCATTTTATTAGTTTCAATATGAAAAACATTTGGAGCTAGGGTTTCACAGCTGCCAAATGCCATGCATAACGATGGTTCAACAATAATTTTAAATCTGGAATTTTCTGTAGAAATTTTTTTTCTTATATTTGTTGTTGCTATTTTCTCTTTATTCTCACTAGGATTTTTTAAAATAGTATCATTTTCTCTTTGACTATTAAAATCTAAATTTTGGATTTTTAAACATAAATCATCATACTCCTTTCTTTTATTTTTATCAGAAAGAACTTCAAAAGCAATATTAATTTTTTTTATCTCTTCTGAATCATTTTTTTTATTAGAATTTCTATCAGGATGATATTTTTTAACTAAAGTCCTATATGCACTCTTAATTTCAAGAAGGCTTGCATCTTTACTTACTCTTAAAATTCTATAGTATTCATAGATGTCCAATTGCATAGATAATAACAATGTTAAGGATATTTCTTTTTTTAGATTATATAGCTGTTAATATTTCTGATAATTCTTTTTTTTCAAAGTTAATAATCTATTAGTATATTAATTCAGAGCTCATTTTAAGTAATTCTCTATTTTCAAGGAAGTAGCAATTCTTTATTTTTTTTTCTCTAGCCAATCCATATACAAACAATTGTATAAAAAAAGCTGACATTAGTAAAATTTCTATATTACTATTAAAGGGTATTTCAATAAAAAAAGAATTAAATTTTTTGGTATTTAAAAGATAATTTAATTTCTTAGCTTTATTATTGATATGATTATTTTTAGATGAAAATATAATTAGTATGTCTTTATCTGAGATACTAAATAATGGTGAATGGCAAAAATGTTCAAGTGAAAACGCAAATGATTTTAATCCAAATACTTCATTTAATTTCAATGACCCATAACAAGAAATTGGAAATAAAGTTGAGTTACCAAGAAAAAAAAATGATTGATCTTTATCTAAAGAGAAATATTTTTTGATTTTATCAATTATACTATTTGAAAGTTCTTCTGCCTTTTGGTAAATTACCTTCGTCTTTATAACTTTTTTTGTTTTATTTATTAACGATAATGCTGTCATGGTTGTTAAAATAAAACCTAATGTACCTGCTGTTGTCACCTGTGATGGTTTTTGATATTCTAAATTAATTACTTTCATACAATTTTTTGCAAGGTCACTAGTCGGATTAGCAGTAATTGCTATTGTTTCTTTACAGTATCTTCTTGCTTTTTTTGCTGCTAATATATTTTCTTTTGTTTTTCCTGAAATAGAAATAAAACATACTCTTTTATTGTTACATAAAAGTGGATTAATTATTATCTCAGCAGGATCAATACATAAACAACTAAAATTTGATTCATAACTTGCTATTAATCCAGAAACAAAAGAATCACCAGAACCTACAAAAAGATAATCATAGGAATTCTTATTTTTTTTATATTGATTAATTTTTAATTCTTTAAATTGTTGTTCAATCTCCTTTTTCATCAATTCTATTGAATTCATATCTAAATATCTTAAGTTTATAATAATCTCTTTTAATAAATATTATAATATTGAAATGTATAAATAATTATAATCTTCAATTTCCTTACTAACAAAGAGGATTCAAACCTTTATAAAAGAGAATTAAATTTATACCAGAAAGCTGAATTATCATTTCGATGAGAATATTTCTAAATACTATAATTAATTAACATGTATTAATAACAAAATTATAGAATTTTTAGAATCTACTAATAAATAGACATTCCAACATATTGAAACTATGAGAAAAGATTTAATAGGGAAATTTAACGGAAATATAAATTTTCTTAATAAAACTCTTGCATATGGATTTTCAGCATTTTCAATTCTTTTCTTGGGCTATATTTTGATAGCATCTATTAACCATTTTATGCTAAAATAATTTAAATATATAAAGACATTATTATTTCTTTTTCCTCTAAATTCTGTTATTGGCCAGGATTAGATAACTTTAAAGAATCTGTACTTTTCATTTACTATCAAGTTCCTCTTTTTGTATATCGATAGTTTGAAATAATAAGCCAGTTATTGTTAACTCAAAACGCAAATTTTGTATATCTTTGATTTTGAAGCTGAGACAATTCTATATCTAAATCTGAATGAGAATTAGGTTGAGCATTCAGGTGTCAGGTTTGATCATGAGAAAATAATCTACGTGTTCAATTTTAGTTTTTGATATTTTCTCTTACATTTATAATCATTTATATAAGTTTTTTTACTTTTATAATTCAGTAGCGTCTTTAATTGTTTGATTTGGATCATTTACTAAAACTTGAGTATAATAATATCGATTCAAAATGAGCAATGATTTAAAATGATGCGATTATTATTATATAGCTATATATGGATTTAAGGAATAAAGTTGCTATTGTAACCGGAGCAGGTGGAACAGTAGGCAAGGATATTACAAAATCATTAATTTCTGAAGGTTGCAAAGTAGTTATTAATGGACGTGACGTCAGAAAACTCAATAGATTAGCAAGAGAAATAGGAGATAAAAATAATTTGTTAATCCTTCCAGGGGATATAACTAAGGAAGGAGATGTCCTGAATATGATAGAACAAATTACAAATAATTATAATAAAATTGATATATTAATTAATAATGCAGGAGTTATAAATGATCCCAAACCTTTTCATCTTACAACACATGATGAATGGTTGAACCTTATCAATGTTCATATTATAGGTACACTTCAAATGACAAAAGCAGTTTTACCGCTGATGATTGAAAATAATGAAGGCTGTATAATCAATATCTCTTCTACTTTGGCAACAAAGGCAATTCCAGGGGTTCCATTATCCATCTATGGACTTACTAAGGGAGGTATAATTTCATTTACTAAACATGTCGCTGTAGAGTATGGACAGTACGGTATTAGATGTAATTGTATAGTACCATCAACTATTAGAACTCCTTTTCTTGAACCATATCTGAGAGATGAAAACGCAAAGAAAACTTTAGAATCATCATTTCCTCTACAAAGAATTGGTGAGCCTTCTGATATTTCTAATGCAATTTTGTTTATTTGTTCAGATAAAGCAAAGTGGATTACAGGAGCAAAAATCGATATCGATGGAGGTATAACAGCAAAATAATTTTTTGTATTAATCGAAGAAAATATCAAAATTAACACATATATAGTATTTAATGATTTAATTCATTCCAGAATAACTTAATGGATATAGCTTTATTATATAAATGAATAAAGGCTAGATCCACCATAAATAAAAGGTTATATTCTATAATATTGCAAATTAGTTATAATTTTTGTAAATGTAAATAAAAAATCTTTTATTTATAGCTTTAAGATTCTAATATTAATATTTCATTCATGACATTCAAACATTGATCATATAGAGATAAGAATTACTAAAATTTTCTAGAGGATTGATATTCTCCATTTTTACATTAAATTCAAAAAATAAATAAATTATTTGTTACCTTATTTTTTACTTCTAAAACTTTTTTTATTGTAATTTTTAAATTTTATAGTATCATCAATCAGTTCATGTATTCTTATTCTGAGTTCCATGAGGAAATTTATGATTTCTGTTCGATGTTCTGGTTCGATTGATATTTGAGCCTCTTCTATTAAGTTATCTATTCTTGCCAAATTAACTTTAAGAGAAAGTGATGCCTTTTTGGCGAGTTTGAAGGATCTAGAGATATAGTTGTTTGTATTTGTGAAATCTTTATTATTATTACAATCTTCAGTACTATTGTCTCTTAAAATCATTTTTAATTCTCTAATTCTTTTTACTGATAGATTATTTCCTATTATCTCTCCTATTATCAGAGATTGCTTTTCAATTGGAATAGCTGAAATTTCAATAGCTTTACTAACATTTAATATATGCGAAGCAATTTTTTTCTTTATTTCTTCAGGAAGCTTAAGAAGTTGGATTCTGTGAGACACATATTCTTCACTCTTTCCAATTTTGTTGGCAAGATCACTAACACCACCCCAACCAAAATCCATAACATATCTTCTAAATGCTTCTGCTTCTTCAATCGGATCCATCGATTTCCTTTGAATATTTTCAGAAAGCTGAATTTCAAATGCTTGTTTATCTGTCATTTCACGAATTTTACATGGAATAAATCTCCATCTCAAAGATTTACATGCCTGATATCTTCGGTGACCTGCCACTATTTCAAATCCATTAGATAATGGTCTAATTAGAATAGGTTGAATTAAACCGTGTTCTCGAATACTAGTAACCAGAGATTCATCATCTTCAGAATATCTTTGAAATTTGTCTCGTACGGCAAATGATGAATGACGAATCATTTTAATTTCTATTTGTTCTATTATACTTGTATCGACATATGCCACATTAGTTTATGGAGCTGTATATTTATATTATTTTTCATTTAGCCTATTTATTATATTAAGAAAACTTCATTAATATGAAAAATATATATCTATTTTATTAATTTATAAATTATTTTCAAAATTAGGTCTAAAATATTAATTAAACTAATCCAAAAATATTATAATAAATTTATAAAAAATTAGAATAATACCATTAAAATGACTAAATTGTCTCACTATGCTATATATTTTTCATACCTAATGCTCATGTCTATGTTCTTCAGCATGACTATGTGGATGTGAATGCTTTTTATCTCCATGGAAATGCATATGATATGACTTTTTAATATGGGAATAAATAACGGCAATAATGAAGGAAGCAGTACCAAATAATACTATAGTAGCTCCCGACGGTGAATCGACATAAAAACTGCAGTACATTCCTAAAAAGGCAGTTATTATACCAATAATAGATGATAGGATTAACATTTTAAAAAAATTGTTTGTAATTAGTCTTGCCGATATTGCAGGTGCAATAATAGCTACTGCAAGAAGTGTAACTCCTATGGAATTCATTGCAGCTATTACTACAATAGCAAGCACTATTGAAAATAACAAATCAATCCTATCAGTCTTTACTCCATAAACTTTTGCTGTATCTGTATCAAATATTGTAAATAATAATCTCTTTTGAAAAAAGAAAATAAAAGTTATAGTAACTATCGATATAAAGATAATAAAAATAAAATCTAAATCATTAACAGATAAGATATTTCCAAATAATAATGACTCAAAGTTTCTTATAGGTGTTTGACCAGTACTCATTAAAAAAATTCCAATTGCAAATCCTGCAGTTGTTACAACGCCAATGGCTGCATCAGCTTTTATTTTGTATCTTTTATTTATTTGTGTTATTAATAATGCTGATAAAATTCCCCAGATTGCTGCTCCTATGTAAAAATTTAATCCTATAATATAGCTACTTACTGCTCCACCAAATACTGCATGAGACATTCCATGTCCTATATAGCTCATTCCTCGTAATACTATATATACACCAAGCAATCCACAAGTTCCTCCTACCAATATCGAAACAAAAATAGCTCGGTTAAAAAATTCATATTGAAATGGTTGAAATATAAAGTCCATAAATAGTAACAAATCCTATTTCTGAGTTTTCATTTTAAATCATATGTTCTATAAAGAATATTATCAGATAAAGTTGAATCTGGTTTTCCTTGTGAAATGATGGATTTATTTAAACAAACTATCCATGGTAATTTTTTAGCCACTCCCTCAATATCATGAGTTGTGATAATTATAGTCATTCCTTTCCAATTTAAATCTCTTAATATTTGCAAAAAATTCTCTTTATTGGTTTTATCAAGACCAGATGTCGGTTCGTCTAAAACAAGTATTTCAGGATTATGGATCAATGCTCTTGCCAAGAATACTCTTTTTTGTTCTCCACCAGATAGTTCTTTGATTTGTCGATTTGGATAATCTCCTATACCTAATTCATGAAGTAAATTATCAATTTCAATTTTAGAAGTTTTATTTAACCATGGAAAAAAACCAGATTGATTCCAAATTCCCATTGAAACAAATTCTCTTACAGTAACAGGAAAATCCCATTCTATACTTTCAACTTGAGGAGAATATCCTATTATGTTAGAATATTTATTTTTTTTGTTACTATAACTATGAAATTTTATTTTTCCATCCCATGGTTTATAGAGACCTACAATTAATTTTAATAGAGTGGATTTACCAGAACCACTTGGACCTAATAAACCCATGAAACTACCTTTTGGTATATCTAATGTTATCCCATCAATAATAGGTAAATGATAAGTGTAACCAAATGACACATTTTTCAAACTTAAAATATTTTCCGCGACGTTTATTTCATTCATTTACTGTTTATCTTTTGTTATTAATTGAAGATAATAATCTTTATTCTCTATTATTTGATAAATAAAAAGAAAATAAATTTATATTAAGGTATATTTCGAGGATTAATATCTTTCAATACATCAATATTGCCGCCCAATGGTACTATCATATTTTTCATATTTTCTAACATCATTCCTACATATGAGTGATTAAAATTACCAAGATTGCCAGGTAAATCATCATCGCTTAAAGTTTCAACAACAGTCACATTTGCTTCTTTTGCTATCTGTTCAATAATATTGGTAGGAAATACCTCAGAAGCAAATATTGCTGGTACTCTTTCGATACGAATCTGATCTATCAACTCTGCAACATCTTTTGGACTTGGTTCACCAAAATCTGATGGTTGGATAGCTCCTATTACTTTCATACCATAACGAGGAGCAAAATAAGCCCAAGAGTCATGATAAGTTAGCAATTTTCTATTTTCTATTGGAATTGTCTCTATGGATTTTTTTATTGCATAATCTAATTGTTTAAGTAAATTGCTATATTTTTTTGAATTTTCAATATAGTATTGTGAATTAGAAGGATCCATTTCTATTAACTTTTCACGTGTCAAATTTGCAAATTTCATTGCATATTCGACATTTAGCCAAAGATGAGGATTTGGATCACCATTTTCTCTTGGAAAGCTAAAGTCAAATATCCATTCCTCTTTTGATATAGTATTTTCCCCAAGTTTTAAAAGTTGAATATTTGAATTTTTAGCAATTGCATTTTCCGCGATCTTTTCAATATTCGCTTCCAAGTTGAGGCCATCAATAATGATGAGATCTGCACTATTGATTTTTATGAGATCTGAAGGAATAAACTCAAATGTATGCGAATTCACTCCTTCAGGAACTAGTCCGATCAAATTAATTTTCCCACCACCAATATTTTGAACTATATTTGTTATAGGAGAGACTGAAGTGACTACATTTAGTTTATTTTCTTCAATCTCCTTATTACTACTAGTATTACCTTGATTTGCAATAGCATATGATATTGTAAGTGAAATAACAAAAAGAAAAATTATTCCAACTAATATTACTAAAGATAATCCTCTTGTATAAACAGAGTTATTTTTCATAAAATGAATTAAGTCTAGTATTAATAATATTTAAAAAAATAATGATACTTTAACTCTTTTCCTTTAAGAAATAAAATTCTTAAATTTTTTAATCTTTTAATTCTCATTTGATCATTATTATTATTATTCCGAGACAATATTATATCAGTAAGATAATGATGGATAATGAAATTATTAATGGATATAACCACACTGTGATTTCTTATTAAAAATGTATTATTCCAAAAAGATCCTTATCATATAAAATTAGTTCATTATTTGCTCAATTTGCCATTTTTTTGTTTAAAAGTTTGAATTATCTGTTTATAAAAGAACGATTAACATGATTTACTTTTTATTAATAAACATATTTGTTGTACAAATCAATAAAGAATACATAATGAATTTCAATTATCATGGTAGTGGCAGATTTTGTGTCTAACAATCCCTTAATGGACTTTTTCTATATATTATTCAATGGAATTTCTGAAGTTCCCTTGTTTAGCTCACCAATTACTGGAATCTTGATACTTGCAGGAGTTTTCCTTGCTTCAAGAAACGCTGGTATAATGATGGTAATATCGGGTTTAATAGGGGCAGGAATGGCAATTCTCCTTGGAGCTCCATACGGATTAGTTGCATTTGGATTGTTTGGTTATAATTCTATACTTACTGGTATGGCTTTCTGGTCTGGTCCTTTTGTCAAATCTAACAAAGCAACCTTTTTCATCTCAATATTTGGTGCTGCAGTCACTGCTGTAGTCTGGATGGCAATGGCACATCTTATGGGTGATATGTTTATCCTTAATGGATTACAAGAATCATGGGCAATACCTGGATTTACATCCTCGTTTATCTTTACTACATGGGCATTAATGTATGCTACAAAAAGATTCGGGCATGATATATGGCCAGAACCGATTCCAGCAAAGACTGAGGAACTAATCAAAAGTAGTGGAAATCCAGCTCAGGTTACGGAATCCAACTTTAAATGGACAGCAGGAGAATTTATGAAAGCAACATTGAAAGGAGTATCACAAGTAACCTTTGTTGAAAATTGGAAAACAGGAGTTTTTTGGGTAGTTGGACTTACTTTAGCATTTGAGCTTGCACCGATTTTAACAGGTCAAGATAGACCATGGTGGACTAACGCATATACGGCTCAATGGAATGAATTCTCACCTCTTTATTTAGGTGGTGTAATGGCACTTGTTGGATCTGCAATAGGTGCAGCAATGGCAATCTTAACGAAACTTCCAACTGCCGAAACTCGAGCAGGATTACATGGATTTAATCAAGTTTTAGTAATGATTGCATTAACAAGTTTCATTCCATTAACTCCTCAAGCTTTTATGATTGCAGTATTTGCAACTGTCTCCTGTGGCTTTGTAATGCCTGCACTACAACGATTTTTTGGAATGTGGGGTTTACCTGCATTAACAGGACCATTTGTATTTACTGCATGGATGTTCTTACTTGGAATTTCTGGGTTTACAAATATTCCTGCTGGTATAGGTTGGTCAAGGCCATAAATTCTTATTCTAACGCCTCCTTAATTTTTTTAAAAAATGGAATTTGAAGATTTCAAAGAATTTTTGAATATTGCTAATTACAATAAAAAAAATAACAAAAGTGATATCGACAACATTTTATATTTTATAGATTGGTGCAACAACAATAATTATGAAGAACTTTTAATACGATTGAATTCTGAAAAGCAAGCTGGATTAGGATATAATTCAACAATCGATTTTACAAATAAGCGTATTATTATAACAAGAAAAAAAATAATTAACAGAATTTTTGATACGGGTTTTGTAGCTGGACTTGGACCATTTCCATATATGATATTATCCGAAAAAAATCAACAGTCAAAAATTAAAGATTCAGCAAAATTACAAATAGACAAAATTCTGCAAGATCCAAATCTAGAATATACTATTACCTATAATAATATATCAAGAATCATTATAAAAAAAGGATCCAATTCATTAGTACATAATATGTTTGGATCATTCATTTCAAAATATTATTTGACAATTTCTTCTACCAATAATAAATATGAATATATTTTACCAATGAAAAAAAATGGAAATTTTGATAAAATGTCATACTGGATGAAATCTATATTGCCAATACAAATTTCCATTGAAGATATTTAGCCGACGTCGACTAATTTATTCAGTATTATCGATATTATCCATTTATATAGATTAATCATTTGAAATTTAAAATAATTCAAATCCATTACTATTTTAGGTGAATTGGAAATTTGATGTTAGTTCCACGTGAAATTGATAAAATGATGATTTGGACAGCAGCACAAATTGCTGAAGGAAGAAAAAAAAGAGGAGTTAAACTTAATCATCCGGAATCTATAGCATATATCGCCAATTTTGTAGTTGAAGGTGCTAGAGATGGGAAAACTGTTGCAGAGTTGATGCAATCCGCAAGAGAGATTTTAAAGCGGGATGAAGTTATGGATGGCGTCCCTGAGTTAATACATACAGTTCAAGTAGAAGCAACTTTTCCTGATGGAACAAAATTAGTTACAGTGCATGATCCAATTCAGTAGGAGAATAAAAAATGAAAAAAATTATAAAAAAATATTTGAATATTAAAGGAGGAAATAATTAAAATGATTCCCGGCGAATATATTTTATCTTCAGAGCCTATTGTTTGTAATAGTAACAAAAAAACAGTAAGTATAACTGTAAAAAATACAGGTGATAGAGCTTGTCAAGTGGGATCTCATACTCATTTTTATGAAGTAAACAAAGCTTTAGATTTTCCTCGGGAAAAAGCATATGGATGTAGATTAAATATTCCAGCAGGAACATCCATTAGATTTGAACCTGGTGATTCTCGTGAAGTAGAACTATGTGAATTTGGAGGAAAAAGAATAGTTTATGGATTTAATGGTCTAGTGATGGGAGGACTAAACTCCACTTCTGCTAAACAAGCCTCTATAGAAAAAGCAAAAAGCCTTGGGTACAAAGGATTTAGTTCATAAGAAGGAGAGGAGGGAATGACATGGTTTTAAAATTAACTAGAAAGCAGTATACTGATTTATTTGGTCCTTCACAGGGCGATAAAATTAGGTTAGGTGATACTGATATAATTATTGAAGTTGAAAAAGATCTAATTTCTCCAGGAGATGAATGTGTCTTTGGAGGAGGAAAAACAATTAGAGATGGACTTGCACAAGCTTCAGGAGTTAGAAATTCTAATGGTGCATTAGATTTTGTTATTACTAATGCTGTTATTCTTGATCCTATTCAAGGAATAGTAAAAGGAGATATTGGTATAAAGGATGGAAAAATTGCTGGCATTGGCAAAGCAGGAAATCCATTAACAATGGACAATGTAAATTCAAATATGATAGTTTCTGCCTGTACTGAGGCTACTGCAGGAGAACATACAATATGTACTCCAGGTCATTGGGATACTCACGTTCATATGATTTCTCCACAACAATATACCGATGCAATTAGCAATGGCATTACTACTATGATAGGTGGAGGTACTGGACCTGCAGATGGAACAAATGCTACAACTTGTACACCTGGTGTTTTTAATATCAGTAGGATGATGGAAGCTGTAGAAGATATTCCTGTGAACTGGGGATTTCTTGGCAAAGGTAATGATTCTCATCCATCACTTGCAACTCAATTAGAACAAATAGAAGCTGGAGCTTGTGGTCTAAAAGACCATGAAGATTGGGGTACTACTGCAGCAGTTCTTGATGCATCACTTCGTGCAGTAGATGCTACAGATACACAGTTAGCAATTCATACTGATTCTATAAATGAGTGTGGTTATGTTGAGGATACAATAAATGCAATAGACGGAAGAACTCTTCATACCTATCATACAGAAGGAGCTGGTGGAGGCCATGCACCTGATATCATGAAAATAGCAGGAGAGCAATTTGCTCTTCCATCATCAACCAATCCTACTCGACCATATACTGTTAACACAGTTGATGAGCATTTGGATATGTTGATGTTCTGTCACCACTTAAATCCTGCAGTTCCAGAAGATGTTGCATTCGCAGAATCCAGAATCAGAGCAGAAACAATTGCTGCCGAAGATGTTTTGCATGATGAAGGTGTATTGAGTATGTATTCTTCTGATAGTCAAGCTATGGGAAGAATAGGCGAAGTAGTTATACGTGCATGGCAAACTGCAGATAAAATGAAGAAAATGAAAGGAAGACTCTCTGAAGAAACAGGAGATAATGATAATGTTAGAGCAAAAAGATACATTGCAAAAACGACTATTAACTGTGCTATTACACATGGTGCATCAGATGCTCTTGGTTCTCTTGAGGTTGGAAAATATGCAGATCTGGTCATGTATCCAACAGCATTCTTTGGTGCTAAACCTAAAATGATTATTAAAGGTGGATTTATTGCTTGGTCTATAATGGGAGATCCTAATGCCTCTGTGCCTACTCCAGAACCAGTATATTACAGACCCATGTTTGGAGCATTGGGCAAAGCAGTAAAAAGAACATCGCTAACCTTTACTTCAAAAGCAGCAGTCAATCTTGGTGTTGGAGAAAAACTTGGATTAGAAAAAACTCTCTTTCCTGTACATAATTGTAGAAATATTGGAAAGAATGATATGGTATGGAATAATAAAACTCCTGAAATTACTATTGATCCAGAAACATATGAAGTTAAATTAGACGGAAAGATTGCAACTGTTGATCCAGCAAAGGAATTATCCTTAGCACAAAGATACTTTATGGCCTAGCCATAAAAAATTAACCAAATAATTTTTTTCATTATCTTTATTTCAATTTTTTGTTTTATCCTTATTTAGATATATATCCCTTGTAGAGAATTATAATTATGTCCAGTCATAATCATGGAGTCTGGCGACCTATAGCTGAAAATGTAGAATTTAATGCTTTGGAATCAAATTCTCAGGCCGTAATGGCAGTTGCAGATACAGTAAGAACCACTTTGGGTCCAAAAGGTTTGGATAAACTCTTAATCGATCAAGCGATGAATAGGCATGTTTCCAATGATGGTGTAACCATTCTTCTTTCTTTAAAGGCGATTCATCCTGTTGCAAGAATGATTGTTGAAATTGCGGAAAGACAAGAACAATTAGTAGGTGATGGGACTACAACTGCCGTAGTAATGGCATCAGAAATGATAAAGGAAGGTAAAAGATTGATTAAAGAACTAGGAGTTCATCCTACTAAAGTAGTCGAAGGAATAGAAAATGGTGTAAAACATGCATGTAAAATTTTAGAAAAAGATGCCAAAAAAATATCTATCGAAGATAAAGAATTGGATCAAATTATAAATACGTCATTATCTTCAAAATTAGATGGTGCTACTTTATCAAATCTTGTTATAAAATCAATTAGGACAGTAGGAAAAAATTCTATATATGATAATTCCTTTGATTTTGACAAATCTATCAAAGTAATTAGAAAAATTAACGTTTCTGATACCGTTTTTAACGGCATAGTTTTGGAAAGAAAACGTATGGATCTAGAAATGCCTATGCGAATACTAAAACCTAAAATTATGATCGTAAAACTTGATTTAAAACCAGTAAAGGAATCATGGTTGAAAGAAAATAGTCGTTATGAGGAAATTTTGAATATGGAAAACGATCGGTTATTAAAATCTAAAAGAATTGTAGATGAAATTACGGCAACTGGTGCTAATACTCTTTTAATATCTTCTCCTGAGATAGATGAAGTTATAGAGAATTTCCTAGTTGCAAAAAATATATTTGCAACAAGAATATCTTCTGAAGAAATAGAATTTTTATCTCGATATATTGGTGCAAAACCTGTAAGAATGGTAGAAGATCTCAAAAATGATGGGATTCTTGGAATTGCTGATTCTATATATGAAGATGAAGATACTGGTCTCATATACATTGAAAATGGCTCAGGCAAAAATATAGTTACAATTATAGTTTCTGGAACAACAAAGGAAACTTCTCTTGAAAGATGGAGATCTGTTATAGATGGTGTGAATGCTGCGGAAGCTGCCTTGAATAGAGGAATAGTTGCTGGAGGAGGTGCAGCAGAGATACATGTAATTGAAAAGTTAAAGAGTTTAAGACTAAAAGGATTGGAACAGGTCGGCCTTGACGTAGTAGCATCTGCATTGGAAAGTATAATGCGACAGATTCTTACGAATGCAGGATTTAATGGCTTAGAAAAAGTAATGGCCGCCAAGGCGTCAAAGCCAAACATTGGAATAGATATTGATACAGGTGAATTGGTAGATATGTATGAAAAAGGAATTCTTGATCCTCTATTGGTAAAATTAATGGCTCTAGAAGCAGCCGGAGAAATTTCAAAATCAGTCTTAAGAATAGATAGAAATCTTGCTGCAGAAGATTTAAGTCAACAAAGTGTATCGGAAATAAAGAGATAAGGTAAAGAAGTAAATGCAAATTCGTCATTGTGTAGAAGAAAATAATGTAGATGACAATTTGATCATAAAGAATCCTAAAAAAATTAAACATGTAATAGTACAAGAAGGTAAGATAAAAGAAATGTCAGGATTTATTGATCCTAATTCTCATCTTAATCTTGACTATTCTTTACACCGTATAACCAAATGCATTATAGCCAAAAAATTTGAGATAGGATCTGAAGTGCTTTTTACTAATTCAGGATTTGTCTTTGCTATGGTAACTAAATCTCATTTTAAACATTATGGATATATAGACTATACAAAAAACCTTACAAATATGATAGATAAGGTGAATGAATTAAGAAACTCTAAATCCATTTATAGTAGTAAATAAAAAAATCTGATGTATGGAAAATAAAAAGGGAATTAAATAATATGATAACTGTTAATAAAATTTTAGGTAATATCAATGAAAATTCCGATCTAAAGAAAAAATATGAAGATATGATAAAAAATAATAATTGTGAAAAAGTTGTAATAAGTAGATTAGAATCACAAAAATTAAGAATGCGAAAAAATACAGATAAGAAAACTGATGTTATCTTTATATTTGAACATACTCCTCATTTAAGAAATGGTGATGTAATTTTTCTTAATGCCGAAAAAATGATATTGCTGACTCTTGAACCTGAGCTTGTGGCAATATTCACTTTCAAAAGTTTCGTAAACAAAGACGATTCTTTTCCTCTCTCTGTTAAGATTGGGCATAACCTTGGAAATTTACATAGACCTATAAAGGTAACAAAAAATCAAGTAATCTTTCCAATACAAGCTGAAACTGAACTAGGAATGTTAAAAAAAATGTTTTCATCATTTAATAAATTTCTTGATATTAAAACAGATATGATGATTTTTGAGCCCGATGAAGGATCTGATATCCATGAACACTAAAATTAGTAAAAAAATGGACAGTACTGATAATAATAGTAAAAATTATGAAAATAATCTTGCTTCTTCTTCCGCTTCTGCCTTTGAAACAAAAGTATCTTCACTTGTGGAAGAAATCAGTATGCTTCAGCTTGGTGATTCATTCTTTCCTACCGGAATGTACACTACATCAAGTGGATTAGAAACATTATTCTATGATAAAAGAATTAAGAATAAAAAAGAAATTTTTGAATTTATAACAGTTTGTCTAACGTATCAAATAGGACCTGCTGATTGTGCGGCACTTTCGAATGCTTATGAATTTGCTAAAGAAGGAAATCTAACTAAAATAATAGAAATAGATCAGATACTATTTTCAATGAAATTGGTTAAAGAGATTCGTGATGCTTCTACAAGATCTGGAACTCAACTTTTAAATTGTTTATTGAGTTTCGTCAAAGATAATGATTTAATTTCTTCATATTATAATTCAATAAAGAATAAGACTGCCAAGGGTGTATATCCTGTTGCC
>DASSVK010000003.1:0-2787 GCA_035706205.1 Nitrososphaeraceae archaeon
CAGTGATATTGGTTCTAAAGTCACTGAAGGAGCAAAGGATGTAATTGGAGGTATTGGCGAAAAACTACAAGATTTAGCAAAGTAAATTCATCTCCTTTTCTTTTTAATAATCTATATTTAATTTTTAATTTTGTTTAAATATTTTATTTACCAGTATCTCAAATAATATGAAACCTTATCTAGTCATAGTCAGATAATTCTTTAATCACTCAATCTCACTAATTTCCTCTTGACTATGACAATTAATTAAATGATCTCCAATTATTATTAACTATGCTATCAAAGTAAGTTTGTACAATGACTAAAGAAAATAGAGGATTAGCCTCTGCAGATGAAAAGACAAGAAAAAGAGTAGCAAGTAAAGGTGGAAGCGCTCCACATGATGAAAGAGGATTAGAAGCAGCAGATGTAGAAACAAGAAAAAGAGTAGCGCGTGAAGGTGGAAAAGCATCTCACGGTGGCGGCAAAAAGAGCGATTAACACAAAAAAGGAATGAAACAAATCTTTATGTATGCAAAATAACATCCTCAAATTTTTTTTGTCATATAATTCTTTAATATTTATTATTATAATTATCAGAAATCTTCACTCAGAATCTCATTTGGTTAATGATAGAGAAATCTATAAGTAACTTTTTGTATCTTTGACTACATTTGAGATAACCTCAATCTCACAAATTATTATATAATTAAGGTCTAAATTTGCTAAGATTAGTAGTTATACTGTGGTCATTGTCTTAAGGCAATAATGAATTATTGAGCCATATATCACCTACTAGTTGATTAGACTATGATATTGAAAACTCACTGTAAAACAAACAATGGTAATCCTTATACATTACAGTATTTTTGTTACTGCTGAACCTGTTAATGACCCTGATCCTCGTCCCTCTGATGTGGTAGTAGGAAGCAAATTGCCTATTCCATTTGGACAATAACTTACTTTTTTTAATAATTTCTTTTTTATTTATTTATTTAAATATGTATATAATATCAACAATAATTGATAGTCATATAAGAAAATAAATCTTAAACATTATCTTCTTTATTACCATGTATTAGATTCTTATTTTTGTAATGCTATCAATATTAATCATGATGTTTAAATGGCTAAGAAAAAGCTTAACATATGTCAAATTTCTTGATTGATAAATTTATAATAGGCTATCTATGAATATATCCATTTAAATTGCATTATTCATTATGAATAAGATTGAGAAAGAATAATTTGTAAAAGCAATAGCCTATAAGTACAACTGATAGAGAATTGGTGACTATGGCTTTAGATTGGACTAGTTTGTTTATGTTTCTAATACTATATACTATTGCTAATAAATTATTTAATAGTTGAATATACACAACAGTTAGAAAGAAAGCAAATGATATAATAATATAATTAACTTTTATTCAAATTTGATCTGGAATTTAATGCATTAATCTTATCTTTTATCGCTAGTTTTGATATAGTTAAAGCCATACTCAACCTCTTTACAGATAGTCTTTCTGATAAATTTGGAAGGAAAGATGTATTGATTTTAGGTTGGTTGGTTGGAATACCAGTTCCTTTTATTTTATTATTTGCTCCAAACTGGGTTTGGATCTTATTTGCTAATGTACTACTTGGAATCAATCAAGGATTGGTTTGGTCAATGACTGTTAACATGAAAAATGATTTAGTTGGAACAAAACAGAGAGGACTAGCGTTAAGGCTTAACGAATTTGCTGGTTATGTATACATTGCTTTAGTGGATTTTCTTACTGGTTACATTGCTGCAATTTATGGATTAAAACATATCCATTTTACCTTGGAATTATATTTCTATATCCGGTCTTCTAATTTCTTCGATTTTAGTCAAAGATACAAAAAATTACTAAATATGGATAATTCTATTGTCACAAAATACTTATTCTGGTCTTCTGGCAGGAATGTCTATTTTGTGTATAGGAACTGCTTTTGTATATCCTACTTTGCTTGCTGCAATTAGCGATAATGCTCATCCACAATGGAGAGCAATATCATCAGGGGTCTACAGATTCTGGAGAGATTTAGGGTTTCTATTTGGTGCTTTAGGCATGGGGTTTATTGCAGATTTGTTTAGTACAAGTCTGACAATTCAAACAGTCGCATGGATAGCGTTAGGTTCTGGAATTTTCGTTTTTATAGTTATGCATGAAACTAAAAGGAATTAAAAAAACACTTCCATCATTTAAAAGAAGGAACTTTTTTTAACCTCATTTTTTTATGATATTTTTAAAAAACTTAACTTTAAATTGTAAATAGGTTATATTATCAGAAAATAATATTTAATTGTCTATCATTTATCATTACAATCACAACTATTATAACTTTTTGATTTGATATTTACTTTTTTACATGCTTCAATGAATACAACTGTTAATGCTCCCATAAATAATGCTAGTGGAATTCCTAGTAAAATAGAATAATTATAGAATACTATTCCAATAGTTTCAGCAGTTAGTATACAAGCGCTTTCTGCAGTAATTAAAATAACCATACTTGTTTTTAGTATATATTTTAAGTTTGGCTCTTTGTTTAGATATAATATTTTCTTTATGCCTTTTATAAAATATCCAAATGTTAGAAACATGTTTGAAAGAAATCCTTTATTTGATTGCTGCTCTAGCACTGAACAACAACTTTCAGTTTTTAATCCAGTTCCAGTATATCGTCCTAAAATTGTCATAAAAGTGGTAAAACCAGCAAGAGCATATCCTATAGCGTATGCCAATGCAATTCCTGTTAAATTGAAACCAAATGTATATAATC
>DASSVK010000004.1:0-6528 GCA_035706205.1 Nitrososphaeraceae archaeon
CAGAGGCTACAATATATAACACCCACCAATGCAAAAAATCCGTCTACTGTGTGTGTAGCGTCAATAGTAAAAGCAGCTCCATTTAAAAACTTGTTGATTTTTGGTTAATAGCAGTAAAGAAGCAAATTTATTTTAGAATAATTTGTACTTCTGCATTTGTCAGACAATGATGATGTTTCAAAAAAAGTTGTTGATTATGATATAAATGAAAATCAATTTGTAATAGAATATACTGCTATATTTGAAGATGGAACTTCTGATTCTTATATTGAAAATAAAGTAATAAAAACAGCAGCAGAAAGGCTTCCTATATGGGTAGAGAATATCAAAAAGGAAGAAAAATCTAAAAAAGAAAAATCAAACAATAGTTAATTTATATCAAGTAATAAAAAATGATATTTGAGACTTTGGATTTAAAGCTTAGCACCAAAAGAGAGAATAAGAACTATCTTTGAGGATACAATTAAAATTTATTTTATTTTATAATTTATAATTCAGATTTACTGTTAAAGTATAATCCAAGAAGTGTACAAGCCTTAGGTATTAGAATCTTTATATAATAAGGTTCTATGATTACTATCTTGTATTTAGCTTTTATTTTTAAGAAATTATTTTAAATAAAAGTAAGATAATTGTAGAATAATAGATTAATTTCTATCTGATTAGCTGGAATTCTCTAGAAATTTTAATATAATTCTTTTTCTTTTCTATTAAAAATGAAATATTGTTTTATACAACATGTGAAATAAAGCAGTTTATTGGAACAGACAAGAATAGGAGTAATTTTTATGATGTTAGACGCCGTCATGTTAGTAATTCCATTAATTATAACTATGACTGAGTTCTATACGAATATTTGTTCTAATTATTGGTTTATTATTTTTACTTTTTGGTTTTCCATTAATATTAAGTAGTAAGAAAGGCAAGAATATAGAAACTGGTAAATACAAATAAAATCTTCTATGATAATGAATATAGAATAATACCTATAGCAGTGCAAAAATAAGGGTTTAATATAATATGATAAAGAAGAAAATATAAGATTTACTTTTCATTAATTGTTTTTCTTTTTCTCAACTGATAATTAAAATTTTAAATATGTGATAATTTACTGTAATTTAGCAATTTTAATAACAAACATTTAGTAAGAATATGCTAAAAAAATACTAAAGGATTAAAATACTAAATTATTTAATTTAGATGTATAAGAAACAAAAAAGAGCAATAAAAGAATTGTGGAAAGAGGTTTTCCTATAAAAATAATGCTTCTACTTAGGAACTATTCTATATATTGTTCCTTGGAATCCAACAATATAGAGGTAACCATCAGGTCCAATTTCAATATCAGTAATTGCGCCAAAACCTTGTCCAAATACTATTCCTTCATTTTCGTCATCAGTATCTGCTACTTTATCTGCAAGTGGCCCTTCTAGAACTAGTTCTGTTCTATCTTCGTTTAAATCAAAATGATAAATATTTCCTTTATCTATATCTCCCACAAATATATCATTTTCATATTGTATACCCAATTTATTGGAATTAAGGAACTTGATTGCAGTTGGGCCAAGAGATTCACGCCATGTAAATTCAGGAGAACTATATTTTCCTTTCCCACCAAAATCTATCAAACCATTTTCAGTATGTAGTGGAGCTACTTCAGTTATGTCTTCTTGGTTGTCTAATGTCCATATACCTTGTACCCTATTCCATCCGCTATTAAATCCTGGTTCAACAAGATTAATTTCATCACCAAAGTCTTCGCCATTTTCTGTATTCCATAGTTTACCTGTTATAGGGTCAAAATCAAATCCAAAGCTGTTTCTCAGCCCATATGAATAGTATAAGTTTAAAGGTTCTCTATCTCCTAGAGGACTGTATGCTACAGGCATACCATCTTGGGTAATTCTTAATATTCCGCTAGTTCCATCAGATTGTCCGCCAGATTCTTGGTTCTGAGCTTGATTTCTATGGCCACCAACGTCTCCAATAACAGTATAGATATTATTATCAGGTCCAATCATGATAGCACCACCATTATGACTTGGTCCAGGTATAGCTGGTAGATTTAAAAGTAATTTGGGATTTACTAGTTTGTTGTTTATTAGTTCATACTTGTAAACACGGTTGCCTATCGGAAATTCGTCTAGTGGAGCTTCTGTAAAATATAAGAAAATATAAACACGGTTGCCTATCGGAAATTCGTCTAGTGGAGCTTCTGTAAAATATAAGAAAATATCTGCAGGTTTGATTTCTTCTACTTTTGATACAGCAATTCCTAACATACCTCTATTGCCTTCCTTGGCAACTTTGACATCAAGTAAGGGTTCTGCTAATATCTTGCCATTTACAATCCTCTGTACTTTACCAGTATCTTTCTCTAAAACTAAAATATCATTTGGACCTAAAAACGCAATATTTGTAGGCGATGTAAGACCTTCAAAGACTACTTCTGCCTTTAAATTTAAATCATTAATAATTGGTCCTTCAGGAATTGGTAGAGCACGGGTGCCGTTAGCAACATTATTCAAGTTGAAAAATGACATTACTCCTAAAATTATTAATGAACTTAACAAAAGTCCAAAGGTAAGTACTGACTTAGGCATATCATTTTTTAGATAGTTAAAATATAATTGAAGTTGTTAAGTATACTTGCTGATATTATATTATTAAATTAGCTTAGTTAATGTTTATTATTATTTTTATTTGCTAATTATTATTAGTGAATCCATTTCTAAAAATACTTGTCAATTTTCTATAGCAATAGTACTATAACTTTTATAAATCAATTATGAAATTATTTAATTTATTTGTATTAGTTAGAGTCACCTATTAACAGTAGGGTTTATCTACATATTTAATAGAGAATATAGTGGAAAATGACTTATATGAAAATACTTCTTATCTTTGAAGATCCTAAAATATGAAACTTGAAAATGCAAAAAAAATCCTTTATTAAAATATAATATGTAGCAAAAATGAAAATTATGTGAGTATTTCAAATTCAAGACAACTAGCTGGAAGGCTCTAACTAACCCATAACGATTATCTGAAAATTTATTATAAGATAAATAATTTAGTCTTTGAAAATTAGAAGTTTGATTATAAAATTTAAACAATAATTCTACTTCAGAAAAAAAAGGGCAATTGTAAAATTAATTCTCATCAACTGAGAAACCTCAGAAAGTATGGTCTATCTGAATTAATACCGGTAGCGGTGAAAAAATAAGTTCTAATGTTATAGTAATAAAGAGTGATATTATTTAAGATTAGTTTTTGAATATATTATTATCTTATTTGATGTTTATATAATTATTATTTTGTTATTATCAATAAAATATTGTGCTATTCTATTTATTACTAGTCCTCCAATCTGCTACAATTACATTAATAGCTCCATCGTCTTTAAGAGATTTATTAAACGGATAACGTTCTCTGAATCCAATATATCCAGAATGGTTATTTCCCCATCCCGATACTGTGTTATCAACAAATGGTTGATAAATTCCACTTGCATTCTTAAAAGGAGGAATTTCGGACATAACGTTATGTTCCATATAATTTTGAGGAAAAGGTTCTTCTTTGTTTAGGCCTAATAAGCCTAATGGATTCTCATTTTCTGTCTTTACATATAAACCTTGAAGTAGATTGTCTTTAGGATTATATAGATTGTAGAAGTTGTCTACTATATTATCAATGGCACTTCCAAACTGTGTATTTTTTGATGTTGCTCTATCACTAATTGCTGCTCCTATAAGATGTATAGAAGTGATATTATATGCTGAATTGTTCTTCCATGGTTCATTATTATTTAAGTTTATCAAGGCACTTTCAACTACTTTTGCGCCTAAAGAATGAGCAATTATTCTTATATTGTGATTTGGACAATTGGTTCTAAAATCAGACAGAAATTTTGCCAGTTTCAGTCCATTCTGATTTGCTATAGATTTAGCAATATCCCAACCTGAAGGATTTATAACAGTATTTGAATCCCAGTTAAAACCAACTACTGGGATATTATATTCATTTGAATTCAATGATAAGTTGGTTCTATCTATCTGTTCTTTAGCTGCAATCTGTCCTGTCCATACTCCATGAATATATACTGCTAATTCATTATTGTCAGAACAAGGATTTCCATTTAATCCAGGAATATAAAAAGAGTCATAATCTTCCATATTCTTCAATGAACTCAGTTGGCCAGTTTGAAGGTTAAAGTGATTGCGAGTCGATACTATTGGTACTTTCTTATTTAATATATTCAAAAGATTAGATGTAAAAGGCGGATGACGACGTCTTGCTAGTAAGTATTTATAAGCAGACCAATTTTTCATAAGTTGTAATTTACAATATTTATTAAATATCTTTCCATAATTATAAAGGCAAAATATAATCCTCATTTTTATACTTTCTATGCCAGCTTTGATAGAATTCGTGAAAGAAATTGTTTGCTCAATAAAGAAATAGCAGTAGCAGGTGCAGATAATGTTCTAATATGTGAAAACAAAATGAAAGATTATTTAGATTATGTAAATTCTGAGAGATACAATATTTATTACAACAACAAAAACTACTTTAGAATTTATTAAAAACGTTAAAGATGCTGTGAAAGTTAGTATAATAGTAAATTTGAGCTAACAAGGCTGCTTGAATTTTAGTTCTTTTTAACAATAGGGTTCATCTGCTTATTCAGTTAGATGGTCGGGAGTAAAATCGTCAATCTAGTAGGGTTCTACTCCTCATGAAATTTCTATAAATTTGGTGGTTCGAATTTGACTAAATATTCAGCTTTGTTGGTAGAAATGCGATAAATTACCAACTAATATCAATCCTCCCAGAGGTGAAGGTAAACCAGTATTAGAAATTTCCATACTCCAATCTTCACTACCAAAGTGATGTTTGAATAATATACTGTATTTTTGAATTTTGAACATAAACCTTAAGTCTACGATTAGGATAAAGTATAGGAATGTAACTTCCTTTTATATTGCCATAATTTCCATTCAGACTAATCATCAATTGATTTTGTTTTCTATGTTTAAGAACTCCTCACCACATGGTGAAAAAATTAAGCCAACCATTACCATCATTAATTACATTGATAGCAAACACCTCTCCTCCCATCTGCAGCTCCTCCTGCGAGCTATGTTCAAGGATATGATTTTGATTTGGCCTTTAATGACAAAAACCTCCAAACGGTTATTACGATTTCGACCTACCTTTGGGGTAAATATTGCCACCCTATTTCCTAGACTCGTCCAATCTGTCCTCCAATATTAGGGGTTTATGTTATCGTTTATAGATACAGAAAATGGTGGAATTTCGTTCAAGAGACTATCGTTTTATCTAAAAACTTGTAGAGTTCCATCGCTATTTAGAGCTGTAATAAAAAGAGTAACATTCAAAATTGATAAATACAGTTTGTGTAGAATCACAAAAGCTTTACTAGTCATATAATATAAAATTAAGATGATTGTATCTATAGAACCTGATTATGCACTGATATCTTTACCTTATCTTATATACATTGGTAATGTATTTGTTAATATGTCAACAAAAGAAGATAAAATTAATGAAAGAACAAATAAAGACTACAATGATACCTTAAATCAACAACAAGATGCAATAAACAAGACTCTTGATAACACTTTACATAATATAAAAAGAAGTACAGATGAAGCTAGACGGGAAATTCCACAATATACACAACGTATTGCTGAATATCAAGAAAAAACTATTCAAACTGTAAAAGATATTGCTTCTGACTTTATTGAAGCACAAAAACAAGTAGTAAGCTCTTTTCAATCACAACAACAAGTAGATAGAAGTAGAGTATGGGACTTGTATAATCCACAAAGAATTGCAGAAAATTACGCAGTAATGGTAAATAACTTTACAAGTTACCTATTAAATACCAGCAATCTAATAAATAACACTCTAGCATCAAATATGAGAGTATATAACACAGCACTTGAACAAACACGTGATAATCTAAAGACTTTGACAAAAACAAATACTGATTATATAAAGTCAGTTAATAGACACAATACAGATATAACTAGAGACAGTCAAAGAATAAACTAGGTTTTAATATGTAACCTAGCTCAATAATTCTTTATAAATTTTTTTAGATTCTTATATATAGTATATTTTATTTTATTAGCAAATTAAGATATTATTACTTTATAAACATTCTTTAATTATTTAGCTTTTATTATTAGGAACTTATTTTAAGAATTAATTATAAAAATTTCAAAATTACATAAAAGAAAATGATTTTCTAAAATAAATTTAGATACTGTAAAAAAGGATGGAAAAATTTTATTTTCTTCTTGCTATTATAGTATGGGTTTTATCGACATACCATCGAATAGAATCTTTAAAACATGACCACCAATCAAAAAATGAATCACTTGTTTCTGCTTGAAATAATAAGAATCCATTATATTCTGTTCCCCAGGCATGGACAAATTCCCCTATAAGCTCTATTCCTTGAGGTAAAGTATTTTTTAGTTGGTTCCATTCATCCTT
>DASSVK010000005.1:0-22041 GCA_035706205.1 Nitrososphaeraceae archaeon
CTAATCCAAGAGGAATATATACCAGATCATCCGGAATAGGGGTCAATGCTGCAGCAAATGCACCAGGCCACCCATATTTTGATAACAGTCTTTGTAAAGGGAGCATTCTTTTCTTTGCTTTTGAACTTAAAATTATATTTCTTCCATAATAGCTAATATAAAAAATTAGTAATTTTGCTATTACTGCTCCCACTGCACTTGAAAGAGAGACTAGATGAGGATCAAGATTTTGATTAATTCCTGCTGTAAATAACACAGGAAAATAAGGAACGGGGATAAAAATGATAATGCTAGCAAAAAATGTAATGATTAAGATTCCGATATATCCATATTGTTCATATCCAGCTAAGTCAAAAAAAGAGAGTATTTCATTAATTCCATCCAAATATTGACTCTTCTATTGGATTATTTTTTGTGTAATTTAAGTCAATAATTTCTTCAATTAAAATACAACTTGTTGTAATTATAAATTTTAGATGATTGTAAATAAAATACACTATATATAAAAATAATTAATCAATATGCTTTACCAAAGATAACAGTTTTTTTGGAATCTGCATTGCAATATATACATTTATTTTGTGAATCTGGTTTATTATTAAATGGTACAAGTCTAATATCAGCCCCAGTATCTTTTTTTATATTAATTTCACATTCTTCTTTTTCGCACCAATCTGCAAGAATAAATCCACCTTTTTCTTTTAAGATAATCTTCATTTCTTCATAGTCAAAAACTTTTATAATATTATTGTCCTGTATTTCTTTAGCCTTCTCAAATAACATTCTTTGAATTTGGTCAAGATAGAAAGTTACACGATCGGAACAGTCTTCTCTGTTAATTAATATTTTTTCTCCTGTATCTCTTCTTACAATTTCTAAATTTTTATTTTTTATATCTCTTATTCCAATATTGATTCGCAATGGAACTCCTTTAATTTCCCAATCGTTAAACTTCCAACCTGCAGTATACTCTTCTCGATCATCAAGAATAACCCTAAATTCTTTTTTCTTCAGCTCAGCCAATAATTTTTTCGATTCTTCAACAACTATATCTCGTTCCTTATTCTTAAAAATTGGGACAATTACTAATTGAATTGGAGCAATTTTAGGGGGCAATATTAATCCTTTATTATCGCCATGCATCATAACTAATGCTCCTATTACTCTCCATGAGAGCCCCCACGAAGTCTGCCATCCAAAATATTGTTTTGAATCGCGACCTAGAAACCGGATTTCAAAAGGTTTTGAAAAATTTTGACCTAAATTGTGAGAAGTTGCCATCTGTAATGCTTTTCCATCTGGCATCAAAGATTCAAGGGTGGTAGTATATAATGCACCAACAAATTTTTCTTTTTCTGTTTTTATACCTCTAATTGTTGGGATAGCGAGAAAGTTTTCTATAATACATTGATAATAATCCAAGATCAAGAATACTTCTTCGTCAGCTCCTTTCCTATTTTCATGTACAGTATGGCCTTCTTGCCATAGAAACTCGGAGTTTCTTATGAAAGGTTTAGTAGCCTTAATTTCTGCCCGTAATGCGGAATTCCAAAAATTAATTTTTAATGGAAGATCTCTATAACTCATTATCCATTTTGAAAAAATTTGATAAGCAAGAGTTTCTGAGGTTGGTCGTACCGCTAATTTATCTGATAATTCATTATCTCCTGCTTTGGTAACCCAAAATACTTCTGGAGTAAAGCCTTTAAAATGTTCTTTTTCTTTTGATAAAAGACTTTCTGGAATAAGAATAGGAAGAAATCCATTTTGATGACCTGATTCTTGTAATTTTCTATCTAAGGTTTCTTTTATTATCTCCCAAATTCTATATCCATATGGTTTGAGTATAATAAAACCCTTGACAGGAGAATAATCTACTAGTCCTGCTTTGGTCACTACTTGGGTATACCATTCACTAAAATCACCTTCTTTTTTAGTAGTGATTCCTATCTCTTTTAATTCCGACAATAAAATCCCTTAAGTCGATTCAATTGATTCAAATAATGATTATTATACTAATGGTTCACCACGACAATATACCTTTCCAGATATTCTGCTATGAAAATTCTTACAGACATAACAGGGTATAAAAGAGATTTCTTTTTCTAAAACAGGACAATCAACTGATTCCAATTTCATTCTTTTAAGCATCTTTGGACTTACACCTTTTAATTTCAGTTTTCCTTTATCATCCATCATTCCAATACTTTTTAATTCATTTTTAACATTGTCATCAAGTCTCATGGTTTTATCAGATAATTTTACTGGAACAACATATTTTGTATCGATATCAGCAATAGAATTTGATTCACTCATGTTCTTATTTTCTAATAATAGAATATAAGATCGTTCCTATAATAATTTTTTTAAACAAATTAAAATAAATTACTTTATTATTTTATATATTGTTCAGTTGAATACAGAAGAAATTTCGTCAATTTCAATAAAAGACAATTTAATAAATGAAATTTTCGAAAGATGTAAAGATAATAATAAAAAGGCTATTTCAAGAGAGGAAGCTCTATATCTTTTGGAATATGATGATATTATGCCATTATTGATGAATCTTTCAACATTTTTAAAGGCTAATTTCAAAAAAGAAGTTGTTACATATTCTAGAAAAATTTTTATAAATATAACCAATCTATGCAGAGACTTTTGTTCATATTGTACATATCGGAAAAATCCCTTTGAATCATCATCAATAATGATGAAGCCAGAGGAAGTAATTAATTTAGCAAAAGTCGGTAGAAAATATAGATGTACGGAGGCACTGATTGTTGCAGGAGAAAGACCAGAAGAAAGATACAAAGAATCGAAGGAATGGATAAATCAACTTGGTTATAATTCCTTGGTAGAATATGTAATTGATATATCAGAAAAAATTGTAAAAGAGACTGGATTATTACCTCATTCTAACCTTGGCAATATTACCAAAGAAGAAATGAAATTACTTAAAGTCTATAACGTAAGCTTAGGTTTGATGCTAGAGTCCTCTAGTGAAAGACTTGTTCAAAAAGATATGGCTCATGAGTTTGCACCAAGTAAAAATCCTAAAAACAGATTAGAAGTAATTAGAAATGCAGGGAGAACGAAAATACCACTTACAACTGGTCTTTTGATTGGAATTGGTGAAACCAAAGAAGAAGTAATAAATGATATTTTTCTTTTAAAACAAATTAATAATGAATTTGGAAATATTCAAGAGATAATTTTACAGAATTTTCAACCTAAAATAAACACTAGAATGCAAGATTTTCCTTCACCAACAAAAGATTATTTTCTTAAAATAGTTTCCCTAGCAAGATTGATAATGCCTGATATGAATATCCAAATCCCACCAAATTTATCTCCTGGATATTATAGTAGATTTCTTGATGCCGGAATAAATGATTGGGGAGGAATATCGCCAGTAACAATTGATTATGTAAATCCTGAATTTTCATGGCCAAAAATAAAAGAGTTAAAAGAAATTACTGAATCAAAGCATCAAAAATTGAGAGCAAGATTACCCGTATATCCTGAATTTATTGACAAAAAAGGATTTATTTCTCCAGAGTTAAGGAATTATATTAATAGTTTCATTGATTTAGATAGATTAGTAAAAGAGGAATATATTTAGTTGAACTTTGATCATATTTTAAAAGAGATAGATCCAATTATTTCAAGCATAATAAACAAAGTTATTGAAGGATTGGATATAACGGAATCTGAAACAATTCAACTATTCAATTCCCGAGGTTTGGAATTGAATATGATTGTTACTGTTGCCAATTATCTTTGTAAAAGAAAAAAAGGTGACATGGTAACATATGTAATTAATCGAAATATAAATTTCACAAATGTATGCATTAAAAGATGTGGTTTTTGTGCTTTTAGTAGAGACTTTAGAGAAGAAGAAGGGTATTATTTACCTATTGAAGAGATTGTAAGAAGAGCAAAAGAGGCAGAAAAGTTAGGAGCAACAGAAATATGTATTCAAGCTGGGCTTCCTCCTAAAACGGATGGCTATCTTTATATAGACATATGTAAAGCGATTAAGAAAGAACTTCCAAATATTCATATCCATGCGTTTTCTCCAGAAGAAGTCCTGTATGGTGCAAAAATGTCCGATTCTTCTATTGAAGATTATCTACAAATTCTCAAGGAGGCTGGATTAGATAGCATCCCTGGAACGGCTGCAGAGATATTAGATCAGGAAATAAGAGATACAATTTCTCCTGGAAGAATATCTGTACAGGATTGGATAAAAGTTATTAAATATGCACATTCAATTGGAATTAGTTCTACTTCCACCATTATGTATGGGCATATAGAATCTTATTCAGATATCGTTAAACACCTAGCAATAATAAAAAATATCCAAAAAGATACTGGTGGATTTACAGAATTTGTTCCATTGAGTTTTGTTCATAGCGAAGCGCCTATGTACAACAGGAATCTTGTTAAAAATATCAGGGCTGGACCCACAGGAGAAGAGGTATTAAAAATGCATGCAATTGCAAGAATTTTTTTGAATAATTATATAGAGAACATTCAAGTATCATGGGTGAAAGAGGGCCCAAAAATGGCACAGATTTTGTTAGAAGCAGGAGTAAACGATTTTGGTGGTACATTGATCAATGAGAGCATTTCAACATCTGCTGGAGCCTCTTTTGGTCAATTATTAAAACCTAAAGAAATTAGAAATCTAATTTATCATATAGGAAAAATACCAGCTCAGAGATCATCAAAATACGAAATCATTAAAACTTTTTCAAAAGACAATTATATGAATGAAGGATTGCTCGATAAATCAGACCCTCAAAATTTTGGTTCCTACCATGAATTAATAAAATTGGATAGTTTCAGGTTCAAAAGGAATTGAATAGATAAATAATTAATTGTTAATAATTAACAATTAATTAATTAATTAATTCTTTGCTTTTTTTTCTTTATTTCTTTTATTCTTTCATTCTTTTTTTCTTTTTCTTTAAGATTATTAATATAATTAAGGAAATCCCATATTATTATTATCCTTATTGGTAAGATTTATCAATAGTAAAATACGACCATTAAATCAGTAATTATTGTGATGTCAAATTCTGCTACTGTGGAGGAAAAGATGACTTTTAAATGGAAAACATTAGAGCATAATGGTGTAGCTTTTCCACCCAATCATATTCTTAAAGGAATAAGCATCAATATTAATAATGAAAGACTAATTCTTAATATTGAGCAAGAAGAAATAATATATGCATGGGCAAAAAAGAAAGATACACATTATATTAAAGATACTCTTTTCCAAAATAATTTCCTAAACGATCTAAAAAAAGTATTGCCACAAAAATATAAAAATATAAAAAATATAAATGAAATTGATTTTTCAGAAGCTTTTAAATTTGTTGATAATGAAAATCAACAAAAAATAATAGAAAGAGAGAGACTCCGAAACTTGAGCAAAGAAGAAAAAAAGAAGTGGTTAGATACAAAAAAACAAGAAAGAGAGAAGCTCAAGAATTTTTATGGAAAGGCACGAGTAGACGGAATGGAAGTGGAAGTTGCTAACTGGTTAGTTGAACCTCCAGGCTTATTTATGGGAAGAGGACTACATCCACTTAGAGGAAGATGGAAACCTAGGGTAACACCACAAGATGTAATTTTGAATCTAGGCGAAGATGCTCCTGTTCCTGAAGGAGCATGGAAAAGTATTGTACATGACCATTCCTCCACATGGCTAGCGACTTGGACAGAAAAATTAACTGAAAAAAGAAAATATGTATGGTTACATGATTCAGCATTTTTAAGACAAAATACTGATAAAGAAAAATATGACAAAGCTCTGAGATTAGAAAAATTTGCAACCAAGATTCAAAAAGAAATAATTAACAAAATGATTAAGGCAAAAGATTTGAATCAACGAAAGATAGCAACCGTTTGCTATCTAATACTTAAATTGGCAATGAGAGTTGGAGATGAAAAAGACAAAGATGAAGCTGACACTGTTGGAGCTTCTACTCTAAGAGTTGAGCATATTAAGTTTCCAGAAAAAGATGGAAAAAAATATATAGAATTCAATTTTCTTGGAAAAGACAGTGTGCCATGGCAAAAAGCAATAGAAATTAATTCTCCAGACACAAAAGCATTATTTGATAACCTTGGAATATTTATGAAAAATAAAAGAAATGAAAGTGATCAAATTTTTGATAACATAAATTCTGCAAAAGTTAATTCATTTTTAAGAAAAATAGATCCTGCAAATGTTCCAGGTTTAACTGCAAAAGTATTTAGAACTTATCTTGCAACAAAGATAGTAAAAGAAGCATTAAAAAATCCTCCTTTTGATGTAAATAAAGGAGTATCAGAATCTAAAAAAATTTATATTGCAAAAATTGCAAATTTAAAAGCAGCTATTGCCTGTAATCACAAGAAAGGAATCGATCCAAATAATCCTGCAAGCAAAAAAGCATTAGAAAGATTTGCAGAATCAATAAACAAAAAAGAAGAGGCTATAGAGAAAATAAGAAATGACATAATTTCTAAAAAATGGAAAACTGAAAAGCAGAAGGAAAAATTAGAATCTCGAATTGAAAAAATTCAATACCAATTAAAATTACAAAAAGAGACACGTGATTATAATTTAGGGACGTCATTGAGAAATTATATTGATCCTAGAGTTATGAAAAATTGGCTAGACTATGTAGATTTAGATTGGAAAAGGATCTATACTAGTACATTACAAAAAAAATTTAGATGGATTGAATCATCATCATCATCATCGCCTTAGTCTAACCTAGAAAAATTTTTTACAAAGAAAAAAACAAATTATATTTATTATTTTTTACAATTTTTAGTTCTGTTAAAAATCATCTGGTGTTCTAGATGTATGGTGTTTATTTTTTTTTTTTTTTTGGTGGGTGTTAGAGGCTACAATAACACCCGTGAACCAAATTGTGACAAACCATTTCTCAATAGTTGTTGTAGCAATAATAGTAAAAGCAAGTAGAATAAAAGATTGTTGATTGTAAAATATGAAATAGATAAAGTTTTAGTTCATAATACCATCATATACTCTAAAATAAGTATTACATTTTATACAATAATTGTTAAGAAAAAATAACTTTGTATTACAATATGGACAATTAGGAGCTGTAAGTTGTCGAAATAAGGAATAAAGTGAACTGACTACAAATATAGTATTTCTGATATCTTTTTATGGAATACCTGATTTTTTCTTAATTTTTCTTGGCATTATAGCTATATATAGAGATAATATATGGACACAAGTGTAAAAATCTTGAGCCGAAATAATAATATAGTCAGTAAAAATGGTTCAAAGGTAATATTATTACATCAAAATACCAAAAGCTATAGTAGCTGTTAAGATATAGATGAATTAATCATTAATAATGGAATGAATATAAAAATGTATCCGATTTTGCTATAGAAACTACGAGGAACCTAACTAAATGTAAGACTTTTTTATTTGTAACAGGATCAGGATGAGGGTAGGAAAATTCCTTTGGCCTATATAATTATTTTAATTAGATAAAGTTGTTTGTATATTCCTGTAATTCAGATATAAGGAATTTAATCTCTAGTTATAAGATGATAGGGTAGATCGAAAGAAATTAACAGCATTCACTACAGTACAGAGATATCTTTTGATATGATAATATTAATAGAATATATATCACAATTAAAATAACAGGAAAGTAACGCTGCTGAGCTTGCCGGAGTGGCTCAGCTTGGTTAGAGCGTTCGACTCATAATCGAAAGGTCGCGGGCTCGAATCCCGCCTCCGGCATACATTTCTCGATTCGAGTTCCTAGTTTCATAGAAGATATTTGTTGTTCTTCTTTCTTTGTTTATACCTTTATTTTCGAAAAGAAATTCATTTTTTTCTCATCTATATGATTAACTTTTTATTAGATTGTTGGTTGTTAACTATAAAAATGATAAATAAAAAAAATTATAGCACTTTAGACCTCTGCATTTTTTAATTTTCTCAAAAATTTATCTAAATTATACGTATAAATAAAAATAAAAAAAAGAAATTTCTCTTTTCATCATTACTTAGAATTAATAATAAGAAATCATCTTTAGTTTAATAATTTAGAATTCTAAATTTTGTATGAAATAATTCCTATAATATGATTATTTACTTTTTAGATTTTATGAAAGTTTTGTAATTTCCTCAATTTATTTCTTGAGGACTTTTAAAAATTAGCAAAAAATAATCGAAAATATAACTACAAATGAACTTGTTATGAAAATTCTTAATGCAAGTGAACCATGTCTTGGATCCTTAATGACTGAAATGGAAGAAAGAGACTTTCTTTCAAATACCAAGCTATTTGCTAGATTAGGGACAATAGAAGAAAAAGGAGATCCAAATGTACATCCTGTGTGGTACTATTTTGATAACGAGAGAATTTACTTTGAAACAGGCAAGAACTCTAAGAAAGTTAGAAATATCAAGAATAGAAATAATATTTACTTTTGTATAGATGAAACTAATCCGCCATATAAAGGAGTCAGAGGTAAAGGTACAGCCATTATTTCTGAAGATATTAACAGAAATATATCAATAGCAGAAAAGATAATGATCAAGTATATTGGAAGCATTGACAATAATATAGCAAAGTTTCTTATGGATTCTATAAAGAGAGGAGAATCTGTTATAATTGAAATAATCCCACACTTCTATGCTACATGGGATCATGGTAAAGGAACAATATAGCAAAATTCTTTTTTTGTTAAATTTTGTTTATAGAAATAGGATCTTAAATTTATCAAAAATTGAGACTGATTTAATTATAAAAGTCAATAACAAAAAAAATTGTTGTTGACTATTTATTATATAATCAGGAGATAAAAGTCATCATCCATTTTCATCCTAAAACCATAGTCTACTCTGCTACCTTCTGCTGCTTTCCAACTATTCTATAGATTTGCTCAAAAAAAATAGTCTATGACTTTTTAAAATAAATTGTTAGAGATATGAAGAAATAATCTTTTTATCGTTATTGCTGGATAGTAAAGAAAACAGATAATAAAAAGAATAATAGTCAAGGCTGTATGGATAATGAAACTTTAATCGAAAGAAAAAAAAGATTAGAAGCAGAATTAGAAAAGAAGATTTCTAATGATTATCGTGAATTCATAGAGAAATCAAACGAATATTTACAAAAAACAAAAGAAAATACTAACCTATATTATCAAGATTTACTTTCTAAAGAATTAGATTTAATGGAAAATGCTATAAATTCAGGTTTTACTTTACAAGCAATGAGTCATAGACTGACAGCAAATGTTTATGAATCTATTATTCAGAATTATAATATTTAATTAAAAACTATAAAAGGAGAAATTCTAACAATCACAATCATAGATAAACTAACTAAATTATATTATTATAACATTTTTTTCTTTCTACCTGTTGTGAATATGTATATATACCTTCTTTAAGTTAAAACTAATAGCTGATAGCTTAGATAGATATAGAATTTTTTCTTCTTTTATTGAATCCTACAAAATCAAGCCTATTTATGGTGGATGAAAATGATATTATATGATAAGCATTTGATATTAACGAAGCATATATTTGGTTTGCCAAAAAAAAGATTTTAGTTAAGGATATTCGAAGGAATTAATGTCATGGTAGATTGTATTTTGCTAATATTTCTAATCCTTTTTTGAATTATATATTCTAATTGTTTCAAGTTATCAAATATTATTTCAACTATAATATCATATACGCCATAAACAATATTACAGGTTGCTATATTATCTAATAACCTAATACTTTTAGCAACCTGAGCTTCATAGCCTGATTCACAGTTAATTAAAATATATGCTTTGGGCATGCAACAATATCTATAATAGGAGAATTTAACTAGAAAAACTTTATTATATTATAAATAATCGGTAGGTCACTGTCATTTATAACTTCTCTTTTTAACTGAAAAATATACAAAATATTTCTATGTTGCTATTATTTTAGCTAAGGAACTTTGAAAAATTAATTTAATTATAAAATATATACAAAAATAAATCATTGAAAATGTTTAAATGAACAAATCTATGATTCTTATCCTCCTGCCTTTAGCATACATTTTTCATTTATTTTGCTTTTTAAAATTTAAAAATCAAAGAAAGAATATTCTGGTAAAAAAATTAATTATAAGATAATATTCCATTTGTATAGGTATTAATTATTATTATTGCTTTTCGAAATTAAATTCCTATATAAAAGGAAGATTATATGAAATAAAATGAAATAAAATATAATAAAAAATATTTATACAAGATATATTTGTGTAGTTGCAAAATAGACCTTTTATAAAAATTTATTATCTCTAGGCTACTACTATTGGCATGGAGAACGTCATCTTTTTTCTACATCACATATATATAACAAATATAAATAAAAATAAATTTAGTCATTATTAAAATATTATTAAATAGCCATTGTATCATATACTTAGAATATTAAAAGATGTAAAGAAGAGTAAAATACAAAATGAGATTTCCCCGTATTATTCATATAATTACATAACCAAATGAGGATAATTAAAAATGAGTCATCAATTGAATATAAAGACAAAAGAATTTGCAGTCATAATCTTAACATTTATTGTTCTATCTTTTTTAGTTACTGTTGGAGCAACAAATAATATTGATAATTTAATTACTAATTATTTCTATCATATAGGCGGTAACTTTACTATAGATATTTTTATGATTATTATCTCATCAATAGGGGATTTATTTTCAATGTTGATAATCGGAATTATTTTAACTATAATAAGAAGAACGAGAAAAATAGGATTGATCTTTTTAATATCAATAGTAGTCCTGTCAATATCGATAATGTATATCAAACCATTAATAGGTCGTTCCTCGCCAATTGAACAATATGTACCACAATATCATATACCGGAAGAGTATATGATTGAAAATGATAGCATGATGCCAATAGCAAGAGATCTATCCTTTCCATCTAATCATGTTGCACGTAATACTGCTTTCATAATAATTATAGGGTATTGGTTGAGTTTTTTTAAAAATAACACATGGATTGGAAAATTATTATGGCTATTTCCTATAATGATTGGAGTAAGTAGATTATACCTTCTTCAACATTACTTTTTTGACATTGTTGGAGGAGTATTATACGGTATGATAATTTCAATAATCTTATGTAAGGTGTTAAAACTGAATGAACCATTTATCACTAGTAAATTTAATAAATAGAATGAGATATATTCATTTTTTGGTATAAATCAGAATTAATCAATAACCATCCAAAATGTTTTGAATCATGTACATATTTAATTTCTCTCATATAAGATTTTATTTTTCTTTTTCTTAATTGAGAAAGAAATTCCAATTGAAGACTAAGTCCTAATTTTTTGGCTAATTTGTTATTATTTTCTTCATTTCTAGGCAATAGAATTCTATAACTAAAATTGTTTGATCTTTCTAATTTTATATAATCACGGATCATGATATCACAGGTAGATTTCACATTTTCTAATTTTTCTAAAGAAAGAGTATTATGTACTAGAAAATCTCTCCAAAAGGTAGAATCATACTTTGACATTATAATGATATATATATATTCTTAAAAAAAGATTATTATATTATTATTGTATTATAAAATAAAATTCATCATTCAATAAAGATGTGAATCTTTTTCCATTTTTTCAGCTGTTGCAGGTTCTTTATCAGAATAATATTTTACCATGCTCATCTTTAAAACCTTAAGAGATAGTAATGCACATTTTATACGTGCAGGGCCCAAATTGGTCAATCCTATATTTTCCAATATTTCATCTTTTGAAATATCTTTAGCTGTAGTCAATGGTTTATTCATAACCATCTCAGTTAACATTGATGCACTCGCCTGGCTAATTGCGCACCCTTTTCCATCAAACTTGATATCTTTGATCTGTCCTTCTTCTACTTTGAGAAACATATCAATCTGGTCTCCACATAAAGGATTACTATCATGAATAACAACGTCAGCGTTATCTATTTTTCCTTTATTTCTGGGATTTCTATAATGATCCAAGATTATTTCTCTATAAATATCGTCGCTCAAAGTTGAAACAGCTTAATAGCTTCGCCTAACGCATTAATAAATATATTGATCTCCTCTTTTGTATTATATATATAGAAACTAGCTCTAGATGTAGCTGAAACATCTAGTTTTTCCATTAATATCTGCGCACAATGGTGACCTGATCTAATTGCAATGCCATGATCATTTAAAATGGTTGCCAAATCATGTGGATGAATATCGCCTAAATTAAAAGATATAATCCCTCCACGGTTACAGATATCAGTATCTCCATAAAGTTTTATCTGTTTTAATTCAGACATTCTTTTAAGTGCATATTTGGTTATTTCAATTTCATGATTTCGGATATTATCCATTCCTATTTCATTTAAGTAATCTATAGCAGCACTAAAACCAATAACATCGGCTATATTAGGAGTTCCAGCTTCAAACCTATATGGCAAATCGTTAAAGGAAGTATTTTCTTTATGAACTTCTTTAATCATATCACCGCCACAGATAAAGGGATCCATTTCTTCGAGAATGTTTTTTTTCGTATATAAAATACCAACGCCGGTAGGTCCTAACATTTTATGAGCAGAAAAAGCTAGAAAATCACAATCCAGACTTGTAACATCAGTTTTTATATGCGGTACAGATTGAGCACCATCAACTAAAATAGGTAAACCATATCCATGTACCATGTCTATTATTTGGTCTATAGGTACTATATTTCCAAGAGCATTAGACATATGGCATAGGGATATGAACTTGATATTATTATTATTATTAAGATAAAATTCTAATTCATCTAAATTTAAATTTCCCGTCTCATTAATTTTTAAAAATTTAATTTCAGCATTTTTTTCTTTAGCTAAAATTTGCCAAGGAACAATATTGCTATGGTGTTCTTGCTCAGATAAAATAATTATGTCGCCTTTTTTAATATTTTTTCTTCCCCAAGAGTAGGCTACGAGATTTATTGCTTCGGTTGCATTCCTGGTAAAAATTATTTCTTCAGTAGAGGTTGCATTTATAAATCTGCATACTTTTTCTCTTGTTAATTCATAAGCATTAGTAGCTTCCTCCGCTACATCGTATACTGCCCTATGAATATTAGAATTATACGATGAGTAATAATCAGAAATTTTATTTATTACTGATAATGGCTTTTGAGTGGTTGCTGCATTATCTAAATATATAAATGGTTTACCATTAAATTTACGAGTTAGAATAGGAAAATCTTTACGTATTTTATTTATTTCCAACTCTGCTGATTGCATAATTAATGATAAGTGAATAGTAAATATAAATTGATTGAAGGAAATTTAAATTTTGTAAGATTTTTTATGATAAATAGATTTAAAATCTGCTAATTTTAGTATAGGGTTTATAGCAGTGAGAATAACTTACTGTAAACTAATAATGAATAAATGGGTATCAAATTCATACGAAATAATCAATATTTGTTTATATATCTAAGTACTAGTGTCATCGTTATTCTCGTTTGTATAGGTTAAGTACCTTGCAAGTTATTAGAAACAATTTAGGATAAAGAAAAAGTTGTCTTTATGAAATTGGATGAAGATTTGACATATGTATATATATATAAAACAAAAGAACCAGAATGGTATAGTATTACTCAATTGTCGAACTTGTTATTATATTAATTAAATCGGAAATTATACCATATTTGTTATGGATTGCAATTGAAGTAATATGTAAATTTATGTTTGGTATTAATATTTTAGATGAAAAAGAAATAAGTTTTTGTTGCACTGGATTTCATTGATTGAAAAATATGATATAGATAGAGATATTATATGTTATTTAGAGATGATATACTGGTAACCTCAATTATGTGATAATTTTTTACAGCTAAACATAATTTTTATATTCCACAATAGAGAAGAATCTGATTAAACATGTAATACAGTATTTCCAAGATAGATAAACCTCAATCCTTTGATGATTAAGCTCTATCCATATGTATTATTAAAAGGAAGAATATAAATATGACCTATTATAGATATATACAATTTTATAACACTATTATCTTGTTGTATAACAGAGTATTTGTTAGAAATTAAAGACCATTTATAAAAAAGTAAAATAAACTTAACTTAACATTGTTAGAAAGACATATATATTTATATAGAATTATCTGAGTTTTTGTGTCCAATATGTTCCTCCTTCTTTTTTCCATCGTAAATAATCATGAATAACTAATTTATGATCAAATGCTATTTCGATATCATTTATTTTTTGAATGGGAATCCATGAAATTTCCTTTGCGTCATCTCCAGCATTAGGATTTCCTTTAATAATTAATACAATAAACACAACAGTCATCATATGTCCTCTTGGATCTCTTTTCGGATCGGAATAAACACCCAATATATCAATTGGATGAACTTCTAATGATGTTTCTTCATAGACTTCTCTTTTAATAGCTTCTTCTATGGTTTCTCCTTCATTTACAAAACCTCCTGGCAATGCAAATTGATTTTTGAAGGGATCTTTACTTCGTTTTACTAATAAAATCGAAGTAGAGTTTTGAATGATCGCATCAACAGTAGGAATAGGATTTTTATATTCTTTCAAGAATTATTCTCATGGATTATTGAAAATAATATATATGTTTAATCAAATCATTTTATATAATGCAATTATTATGGAGAGAACCTTGGTTAAAGCCATTAATAGATTATGATTTAGATTCTGAAACATGTGATTTTTGCAAAGCAAAATTCGAGGACTTGGTTTTTGTGACATCATGTGAATTTTGTAATATAAGTATAATGCATGATAAGTGCGCTAATTCCCACATAATAGAAAATCATATATCGGAATTAGAAAAAAAAATTTTTTACCATAAAGACAAGCCATTACATGACTTTCAATAAGTATTTTATTTTTTAAGGTAAATCTATCTATCTATCTACTTTCAAATTTCTTTATCGATAAAGATGTTTATTAAAATATATTACATTTTCTTATTTGATCATTTAATTTAATTCATGTTATTTTTGCCCACAAGAATCATAGACATTTTATCTATACTTCAAATTTAATATTTTTTTTCTTCAAACGGATCTGTCAGTTGAGGTGTTGAAAATATTAAATGTTGAGTATATGGATGTTGTGGGGAAAATATAATCTCTTTGGTCAGATTGAATTCTATTATTTTTCCGGCATACATTATTCCTATTTTGTCTACTAATTCAGAAATTAAGGCAAGATCATGAGAAATTAAAATTATACTAATTCCTTTTTCTTCTTTAAGTTTTTTTAATAATGTGATTATTTGTGTCTGAACGAGTACATCTAGCGCTGTTGTAGGCTCATCAGCAATGATGATATCTGGTTCTAATAATAAAGCCATAGCTATAACAATTCTTTGTTTCATACCTCCGCTTAACTCATGCGGATATTTTTCAAAGACGGATTTGTCTAATCCAACATTTTCTATAATTTTAACTACTTTATTGTTATCATATATTTGACCATGGGTTTGAAATATATCTTTAATTTGATTTTTTATTGTATATACAGGATCTAATGTATTCATTGCTCCTTGAAAGATAATAGAGATTTTTTTCCATCTAATTTTTGAATCAAATTCCTTATCTGATAATTTTGTTATTTCTAATTCATCTAAATAAATACTCCCTGCAGTAATTTTTCCTGGAGCTGATATATTTCTCATTATTGCAGATACTAAAGTGCTTTTACCGCATCCTGATTCTCCAGCAATTCCAACTGATTCACCTTTATGCAATTCAAGAGAGACATTGTCAACTGCCTTAAGTCTCTTATTACGTAAAAAGTAAGACACACTTAAACCATTTATAGATAACTTAATTTTTGACAGATTTATTAATTATCATACTGGAATAAATATATTTTTAGTCTGAACATTTTAGCTCTATTTATATATATATAGAACAGCTAGAATTAATGATTGAGGGATATTGAAAACTCCTATCTGTTCTTTTGATGCTAAAACAGGAACTCTATGTTCAAAATGTGAATCTAAATTAAAAACTGGCCATCTGTCCGTAGGAGATGTAGAGGCATCAATAAAACTAACTCCATTAGCTGAGAAAAATAATATAATTGATAAGTTCACATTAGTAGGAGCATATAAAATAGAAGAGAAATTGGTATTGATATTACCTACAGCTGATATCAGCACATTACGTTCAGATAATGAGTTATTAAATAAGATAAAAAAAGAATTTAATAACAATGTGTGGTTTGTTGAAAGCGGGGCATCGGAGAGAAGGTTTATTGAAAATTTAATTTTCCCTATTAAAATTTCAGCAATTAATCTTGTGTGGCTTCCTGATGGAAATAAAATTACAAAAATAATTGTATCTAATAAGAAAAATCAAAATAAAAAAGTTGATACTAATATCATTACTAAAATTGCAAAAGAAATCAAAAATATAGAATTACTTATAGAATATACTGACTAATCAACTATACATGGAAAACATGAAATAAACCATACAAGATATAGATGAAATTGAAGGAGAAGAAAATGAAGAGAACACATTTCGCTAAACAATTAAACGAAGACATTATTGGTCAAAACGTAAATGTCGCTGGTTGGATAGAAGATATTCGGGATATTGGAAAAATAATTTTTTTGGTAATAAGAGACATAACAGGTCCCATTCAGGTAATAGTTAATCCTAAAAAATTTCCTGGAATAAAAGAGATTCCAAGACAAAGTTCAATTATAATATCTGGTGAAATTCAGAAAAGTAAATCAAAAGAAATGAGGGTAGAGTTACGATTAGAGGAAATTGGAGAAACTTTTTATGCAAAACATCCTCTTCCAATTGATCCAACTGGAAGATTAGAATCGGCTATGGATAAACGTTTAGATTCAAGAGCTTTGGATTTGAGGAATGAAAATGTTTCGAATTTGTTTATTATAAGATCCATTGCTTTAGAAATTATAAGAAAAACTTTACGGGAGCAATTATTTATTGAAGTTAATACGCCTAAGATAATTGGTAGTGCAAGTGAAGGAGGCGCAAATCTATTTGAGTTTGATTACTTTAAGAAGAAGGCATATCTTGCTCAGAGCCCCCAACTTTATAAAGAACAATTGATATTGGCAATGGATCGTGTCTTCGAAATAGCACCGTACTTTCGTGCAGAAAATTCTAATACGGTAAGACATTTAACAGAATTTTATAGTGTAGATATTGAAGCTGCTTTCCTTGACTATTATGATATAATGGAAATAATGGAACAATTAATAAAAAATATTCTAGCTGGTTTAAAAAATACTGGTTTACTCGACCTTAAAGGAAATAATTTCATACGAAATAGTTTGGCGAACAAGTTTGAAAGATTGCCCTATAATAAATGCATCGAGGAACTTCAGAATAATGATGAAAAGGTGGAATATGGCGATGATCTATCTGATTCATCATTACGCACATTAGGTCAGTTACACCAAGGTTTTTATTTTATAACAGAATGGCCATTAAAATTAAAACCTTTTTATATTCTTGAGAATGATCGAGATCCATTTCTATCAAATTCCTTCGATTTACAAATTGGCTATTTGGAATTAATTTCTGGTGGTTCTCGACAACATGATCCTCATAAAATTAAAAGTAGGTTAAAAGAACAAGGTTTGAATCCAGATAATTTTTCACAGCATCTAAAGGTATTTGAGTGGGGAATGCCCCCACATGCAGGATGTGGCTTGGGATTGGATAGATTAATCATGTCTTTAACTGGATCTCTGAATGTGAGAGAAGTGGTATTATATCCTAGAGATCCCGATAGGATTAGTCCTTAATCATTTCTATCTTTATTTCTATTAAGTCATTAAAGTTATCTAACACAAAAGATTTAAAAGAATTAGAAAATGTTGAGTAAATAATCCAAATAACAGGATTAAGATGCATATAAATTTTGTCAGTTTCAGAAGGGAAAGGATGAGAAGGATGAGAATGAAAAATTGAAATAACATCTAAATTCATTAATTTGGCTTTTTTGTATACAGCAAATAATTCGTCGGAATCAATAATAAATGCTATTGATGATTGAGCCGAATTATTTAATGGTATAATATATTTGACTATATTTTTAGTTTCAATTTTTTTTCCTAATAATATAGCACATGATTCATTAGGTAATGAGCAAATTGCTAATTTTCTGAGTTCATTTAGATGGTAATGATGAATCATTAAAATTTCATTTTCCATTAATGATCTAAAAAGAGAATATCTTTTTATGTTTATAAGGCAAATAATATCAATATGCTAAATTAGATTTTTAGTGATAATAAAATATTGATAATAAAATACCATTATGAATAACTAATATCTTAATAAGATAAAGAAAGCCATATGTGAATATTATAATAACTGAATATTATTCTATTTGGAATTCTGATTTAATATATATGGATGAATAGTACAAAAAAGTATTAATATTCTTTTCCTTTAAGATTCAATTCTGAATTTTGCTTTCATGTATGGATGAATAGTACAAAAGTATTCATATTCTTTTTCTTTAAGATCAGAGAGCAAAAGGGTGTAATTAGCATTTCCCATAATTATAGAAGAATCAAATGATTTGCCATCATCTTTTAAGCTAGTTACTGTATGAGGAATATTATCTTGATTTATCCAGATAATACCTATAGAATCTTTAACAATTAGGTCTTCTGGATCATAATCGGGATTGCCTTGTGCAGATGATCCAGCAAGGATATTTACTTTAGCTAATTCTTCTAAATCAATAGCAGAACCGGGTTCTGAAGGAATCATCGGTTTCTCACCACCATTTTCTGCTGATATAGATCCTTGATTTTGGATTTGGATACCTATAGCAGAAATAGATATAATCCCAATGATAACTGCAACAACAAATGATGTCAAATAAATTTTAACTTTAGAACTATTTCTGTATATTCCAAAAATTACAAATGCTGCAGGAACCGAAATAAGTATTATTATTCCAATATAAGCAAATATTGTTGATGCTTGGCCACTAGAATTAACAGCTGCAACCAAACCTATTATAATTAATATTCCCAAAGTTATAAAAGAGCCTATTTTAGCCTTCCGTGAAGATGGAAATCCATCTTTAAAAATTCCTGCACTTAAAAAAATCATCCCTATTAAAAATGTAAGCAGGGCAACAGCATGCATACCATCAAGAAATGTTTTAGCAATTCCAGAAAGAGAGACTAGTACTCCCACAATTCCTAAAGAGGTTAATCCTATGCCTGGCGTTAACAAATCCCAATCTGCCATGCTTTATGGATTGAAGATTTTTGCTATAATTTTAACCTTTTCGACAACTTGAAATCGATATATATCAATATTATTAAAAAAAGTATCAATATAATACCTTTTAACGAATAACATAAATCCAACATTATGTAACTTATTGCTCTGGGATCCAATACAGTGAATACAAAAAATGCATATATTGAAGTATCAAAACCCCGTATTGTAGTAGTTTTAGTTATTACAGCTGTGACCTCTTTGTTGGGTGCAACGAGATTTGATCAATCACCAAATATTCCCTGGGATGTATCTATTTGGCAATTAGGTTTTCTAGTTCTTGCTGGCTCTCTTGCATCTATGGGTTCAAGTGCATTAAATCATTACTACGATAGAGACATAGATAAATTTATGATACGAACAACAGAACGACCAATTCCATCAGGAAAGCTACCTGCAAGGAATGTTTTAGTTTATGGACTAGTACTTAGTGCAGCTTCTGTAATAATTGCTTGGTTTACTTTAAACCCTATAGCTACTTTTATGATTGCGTTAGGAATCTTTATCTATGTAATAATTTATACAGTATGGCTTAAAAGATCAAATCCATCTAATATTGTAATTGGTGGATTTGCTGGAAGTGCAGCATCAATGGCAGGATGGGCTACAACAACTGGCTCTATAGATTTATTAGGATTTCTGGTTGGATGGCTTGTATTCATGTGGACTCCTCCTCATTTTTGGTGTCTAGCAATAAAAAAAAGAGAAGAATATGCAAGTGTAAAAGTTCCAATGTTACCAGTCTTGATAGGTAATGAAAGGACAGCAATGTATATATTTATTAATACAGCCTTATTGCTTCCATTCTCCATTTTCTTATATTTTGTAGGATTAGGTCTTTTGTATACTATAATAGCACTAGTAGCAGGTACGCTAATGCTCATTTATCACTATAAACTTACTAAAAACCCTACGCCTGAATTTGCATGGAAAGCCTACAAAGTAACTGCCCCCTACCTTGTAGTGATATTTATTGCTATTGCAATTGATGCATTATTTTACTTTAGAATATGATAAATTTTGGTGAGAAAAATGTGTGTATATCTACCTATAAAGTGTTATTTTACTACTTCAATTCTTTTCTTATCTTTGGCGATCCATGATACCTTTAAAAGTCCATAAATTTCAAGATCTAATAATATTTTATTTAATTCTGAAAGATCTAATTCTATTCCTTCTTTGGATAATAATGAAGACAATTCAGAGTCAGTTAAAGCATTTGATTGTTTTACTTTTTCGTAGACAATATTCTTTATAGGATATTTCATTAATTAATTAAAAAGAAGTATTTAGCAATTATATTAAAATATCTAAATGAATAAAACAAATATCATTTTATATTCACCGATTTTCTACTTACACTCATTACTTGAATCTCGCTAACACCTTCGGTTTTTTTAATATAATCTTCAAGTGAATCCATTTGACCCTCTTCATCATTTAAAGTAAAATCACAAATCAAAGAATAAAGCCCAAACGCAATAGGTTCTTTCCCATGTCTTTCAAGGCCCATTCCGTTAGGTATGGTTGATTTTAACTTTTTAATTATATCGTCTAAATCTGTCTCTGCTTCTGATGGAAGAATTTTAATTCTAGCAACTAATCTTGACATTTTAAGGTCCCTCAAAACTACAATTGACGCATTTATAGAATCTTGCGAACTCCCTACAGCTTTGACATCTCCAGAGCAGAACATAACCACAATTAGGACAATAAAATTTTACACATTCATCATTTGGCATGATAGGTCTATTACATGATGAACAAATAGGTAATTGCAATGTTGACATTTTAAATCTATTGGAAAAATAACCGAATTTATATTTTGCTTAATTGAGAATATGTCGGAATTCATTTCCTAATAATGTACTAATTAACTTAATTGCTTTTTTAGATCCTAAAATCTTTGATAACGCAAAGCTATGGAAATCAAAGGTTGCAGATTTTGATATTTCTGCAATATCAGTATCTGAGATAAGAGAAAATATTGCATCGATTGATTTGTTGTCTAACCTTTCCATTATCTTTCTAAAAAAGAGCATTCTTTGAAATTCATTACCAAAAATCAAATACCAATCTGTTTGGTAATCATTTAATGAAGAATTAATAGAACTTTTTTTATAGCGTGCGAGATGATTCCCGGCTAAAATTCCTCCCATTCCGCAGGAGAAAATACCTCCTGCAGTCGTAGGTTTTGTTTGTCCAGCTGCATCTCCAACTAATATCGTATTATTAAATACAAAATTCTTCAATGGACCTCCAATCCAAACTGGTGCATATATTTTTCTTATGATAGAATATTTAGAATTAAAGCTTTCAATAAAAGATTCTAATGTTTGCAAAGTATTGATTTTTCTTCCAGCAACACCGATCTTGCCTTTGCCGTTTCCACTAGGAATTATCCAAGCAAAAAAATCTGGGTACTTTACTTTATCGAATTTTACTATTATTTCATCTGGAATGATCCAATCAGCATATATTTCATATTGTGCAGATTGCAATACTCCATCTCTATAAGATTTATTTATAAGAGAAGATATACCTCTTGCATCAATAAAGAATTGAGAATAAAAAATATCATCTTTGGTTTTAATTACATACTCTTTTTTACAGCTATCATAATTTATTGAAGTTACCAAGCTTTTAGTCCTTATTTCGCTTCCGAATTTT
>DASSVK010000006.1:0-5254 GCA_035706205.1 Nitrososphaeraceae archaeon
ATAATATCTTCTGGATTGTAGATAGTATTAGAATCTCTTGACATATAATAATTAGGTATACATATATTTTATATAACTAAAAAACATTCACTTTCACTTAGTTTAAAAGAAATAAAAATAAGAGAAAATAAAAACAGATAACTCACTCACTTCTCCCTCTCTCGTTCAAGTTTTATTGAATATATTTTAGCTCTCAATAACTTGAAAGAAAGAAATGGACCTAACAATGAAAAATAATGAACCTTAGAAAATATGGGCCCGTCGGGAGTTGAATAGCCACGGTTTCAGTGTTCAATATCACAAATAGAATTAACTGTTAAAGGATAAAATCTACAATTTTGACAATTCTCATTTACTAATAATTAGAAGTAAATCTAAATAAAAAAAATTATTATTGATGTATTACATTAGCCTATCAAGCCATGTGTAATACAATTCCATTTACTTATTTCCATACCAAAATCACATTTTATTACTGCTTCTTTAGTGTTAATTTTGTTAGTTGAATCTATTGATTTTTGAATCTCACTTTTGATTTTTTCATTTATTGTTGTTTTATCTGCAAATGGATTTGCTAAGCCTGGAGATTTAGATGAATCTGATGATTTACCTTTTTGTACAATAACATATCCAATAAATGGAGATTTGTCGTAGTCATTTATGATTGTAGAAGTTATCAAATCCTTTGAATCTTTAATAGAAGAAACACTTCCTAAAATGTTGTATGTGGTATCAAAACTTCCAATATGAGAGGAACCAGAAGATAATGCATAAGAGTTTGAACTATGTTTTGTTATGTGTAATGAGGAGGATTTAGTTTCAGTTGTCTGTGAGAATGATTCTGTTAGTCCTAGAAAGGGAATACTGCTTATAGTCAAGATACTTAATCCTACTCCTATCAGCACTGTAAGTAGAATTGAAATATTATTTCCTACCATTGCAATTGCTAACTTTTAATATTATTTAAATTTTATCAGAAAATAAATATTTTAACCTTAACTAGGATATTCATAGATTTTTAGAAATATCCTAATACAAAGGTAATATTAATTATACAAATAAAAAGTTATATGGATTTATCTTTTTTATGGTCTATATTATGGACAGTAATTACTTCCATCAGGTAAAACCATACAGTCTTCTTCTATATTTACTTCTGTAGCATCAAGAAGGGTATTATTTGGATTACTTATGGTTGTATCATTTCTTATAATTGCAGTATTATTTCCTTCCATTTTCTCAAAATCTTCAATTGTCTCTGCATCCGGGTCAGATGTTTCTGTTGTTTGTGCAATTGCAAAATTAATTCCATTTGTATATCCTACAAAAAGGAAAAAAAATGCAGCACAAACTAATAATAAAATTCCTGTATTAGTCTTTTTTATCATTATCAATAGAATATATGGTTATTATAAAAATATTTCCAAAATTTCCATATTTTATTTCTTTATAATATAATTTATCAACTAAAAGATTTTAATACTTATTATGTATGGCAAATTTAATAAGATGATTATGTAGAAATGAGATTGTTGAAAATATCTTTCTTATATACCATCTTCTTTTCTGTAGTTATAGTGACATGGCAGGGATTAACTTTTGTAGCAATCTATGCACAACCTGTTCAGAATTCTACTAACATAGATATGATCAAAATAGGAGATCTATTATATTTTACTAATAATGGAAATGTTACAAATGTAAGAATACTAGATACTACTGATCCAATTAAAACAGAAGTATCATTTGTTGAAAAAGGCATAATAAATGGAACAATACAAGTTACCAATCAAGGAACGTATATTGAGATTTATCAATCCTATTAAAAGCCAAATTATGGTCAAATCCTTAAATTCAAATTTAATGTCCAATTAATCATTGACTATGATCAAAGATAGGACAAATCTATAGTGAGTACTCGGTTTTATTTATTGCAGGCCATTCAAATTTACCAATAGAGGAAATAACAATCGGAACCAAAACATTTTACTTTTCTCAATTAGATTGGGGTTTAGTTTGTTGTTTTTACAATAACGACAAGATAGTAAAATTTAAAAATTTTATGTTGGGATTGTAGTATCTCTGTAATCAGCCATGAGGAATAATGCATCCATTAGTTACTTTTCTTCTACTTCTTGTGAATCTATTTCTTCTTCCAATTGTTCATATCACTTTCAATACTTCCACTTTCAGCATCAATAATAAATGGTTCATCTTTATATTTTTGCTTTCAAATCAGATTCTGTGATTCTAAAACTTAAAACAGTTCCATCATACCTTTCTGCTTGATCTTTAGGAAGATAAAATTGTTCTTTATTAATAATTCCTCTCTTAACAAGTACATAGTTACCTTGGATATCTTGAACTTCACCTAAATCTTCATCATTGATTCCTCTTGCTTCTTTTTTTATGACATCATTCCAATTGATATTATTGGAACTCATGAATTGTTTTATTTTATATGATATTAATAATTGGATATAATTTAATTGTCATGGCTTGAATTAACAAATGAGATGTCTCTTTTTTTATAATTTCATTCCAAGGAATATTATCGTTAGATTCCACAGAGTATTCTATTTATTAAATTATTTAATAATTAATGCATTTATTTTCAAGGCCATTTTATAAATAGTTATTAAGTCTAAACAATAATCTCTGTATAGTTATATACATTGATTCGTCTTTCTTCATCAATTACTTGGTAGATTGGTTATTATATTATATAACTGAAATCAATTTTATCATCATCTATAATTAACTTTCAAAATTATTAAAAAAAATGTAACAAGAGAATGTACTGTTAAAATTATTTTTCTAAATTGAACTAAAGCCTTAAAATCCAAATGTTAAATATTTAGACATGGGATTGGCAAGTAAAATAGTAGGATATTTTTTTGGAATACTAATTGTTTTATTCGGTATTATTTGGATTATGTCGATAATTCCAATATCTTTAATAGTAGTAGGATTGATTGGATTAATAGCAATTATTGTAGGAATTAGTATTATGTATTTAGGTCATAGATCAGGTGGAAACAAGAAGGAACAAGAACTTCAACTACAATAATAAACCAATAATTAATAGAAACTTTTTCTTAGCAAACCACTATTTCAAATTAACTTTCTCAAATATTAGTAAAGTCTAGATATCTGCTTTCATTTCTTAATCATTACTTTTTGAACAATCATAATTGACTATATTATATAGACTAATTTAATTTGCATTAGGCATTATAAATAAATAAATTTAAAGAAATATTTGAAAATTTTCATAGATTATTTTTGTGTTCTAAAGTTCTTGATAAATTCTGATACACAAATCCTGATAGATAAATAGCATTTCTGCGATTATCTTGTCAGGTTGAGAGGCATTTTTGCCTCTATTTTGTACTAAAATTCCGTATCAATAAAATAAATTTAAGATTCACTGCAAATTAAATTAGATAAAGATATTATCAATAATATTTCAATAAATTTTAATTTATTACTACTAAAGTCTTTGAAGTACTATTATGGTTACAGATATTCCTATGTTCATCTCTACATTGACTTTCAGCAGATAATGTAAATGTGCCACCTTCTGTTACATTACTTCCTATTAATTTAATATTTGAGGTAAAATTACCATTCGAATCACTTCTAACTTGATCTTGAAATATTTCATTTCCGTTTGGATTTATTAGTTTTAATAAAACTAATACATTAGAAGCAGGTTTATCATCATATTTTACCCAACCATTTACAGGTATTGTTTCATTTAGATTATATTTTGCATCCTTATCTAGAGATAAAATTGGTTCAGAAATATGTGTAGCATAAACATTTGTTGATAATAATAATAATGATAGCGATAAGAGGATAAAACCTATAGTAAGTGAATTAATGTAGATATTATGCTTTGATATCCTGTTATTATTCATACTTTAATTTTGTTTAAATCAAATTTATATATTATAGTATAACAGCACTTATGAAATTATCTCTTCGAAAGTTGAATAGATCTGGTTTCAGTGTTCAATAACAGTTTGATTGGTAGAAGATACGCTAGAATATTAGATTAATTAATTAACTTATAACATAAAACAAAATATGTTATTCATTATTTAAATTCAAAAAAATAAAGAAGTGATTTTTTTACCTTATTTTATTCTCATATTGGTAGTACTCCACTTGCAATAATTCCAAAAGTTACTGCCCAGATTCCTATCATGATTCCTACTCCAGCCCACCCTTCAGCAAATTGACTCCAATTTGGTGGAAGTAATCTTTTATTACTTTTATTAAATCTATTTTTGGAGTCTAATGGTAGAGTCATCAAATGTTAAATATCGTGATAATAATTTTTATTTTTTGATTAACTATGTCAAGTGACAAAGTTACTTAAAGATAATTTAAAGTCATAACCTTCTATCATCCATGACCTCAATAGTTTTATGGTCTTTATTGTTTTTGTTAATTGTGGGAGCATTATATCATTCTTAATATTATCTACTTATAAGGAATATGTATAGATGCATATTTGCTACAGGCCCATCTGGAGTTGAATAGCCATAGTTTCAGTGTTCAATCGATCACTAAGAAAAAATGGCAAGGTAAAGTAAAAAATGATACATTGGTCCATTTGTCTAATCAGTTATTAGTTTTAAATGAAAGAATATAGAATAGTCAGAAAGAAAACAAATGGTATAATCTATAAATTATATCTATGAAAAATGAATTCAGAGAATTCTTCAAAATTTTCAATGCAATTCGAATTAATTAAAAATTAGAATACCAAGAAGAATACCAGAATATTGTAATCATTTGATAGAAATGATTAAGATATTATTTTTTTATCTTAAAATTATATCGAGAAAATCAATATTTGTTTGAACTGTTCAACTCATTATATATTTTTATACTTTACCATCAATTACCTAAACAGTCATGGTAAGAAGTTCTCTATATAAAATATTTTTAATATTTCTAACTATTTCGTTGATTACTGCTTATCCTTTACAGATGTATATGGGGTCTGAACTGAAATTACTTTCTGGTCCATTTGTAGAAGTTTCTAATGCACAATTAGATAATGGAAATATAGTATTAGTCACCACTCAGGAAAATGACCAAGAATCTACACTTGAAAATAGCGAGTCAAGAGAACAAGAGGAGGTAACAGAAGAGCAAGAGGAGGAAACAGAAGAACCAGCAGCAGAGCAAAAAGAGATTCTAGAACTAAAAACAGAGCAGCCACCAACAGAAGAGCAGC
>DASSVK010000007.1:0-19222 GCA_035706205.1 Nitrososphaeraceae archaeon
AATATTCTATTATCTATTAAATCCAAAAGAACATGAAGCAAAATTAAATTAATTTTAAAATTGGATTTTAATTGTAAAATTATAAAAGATTAATAACTAGTTCTATAGTATGTTTTTTAATTTATGCAATTTATTGTAATAGTTTCTTATTCTTTAATACTTGCAATTATTCTATGGTTTGGAATTTACTATATTTCTAGTAATGCACAAACAATGAAAAATGAATTAGATGTTAATAATGTTAATTCTATACCTTTTGAAAAAGAAGGAAATATTTCAATTACTCAAATATCGCCATGTTCAATTACAATAGAGCGAGATTTTAAACTTGAAAATAACCTTAATTGCTATAACGATGGTCTCATTGTATCTGGAAATGGAATTACGATTGATCTAAATGGTAAAACTATTACTGGACCAGAAAAAGCTTTAGATTATATTGGAATAGGAGTCATAGGAACCAGCATTACTATAAAAGGCCCTGGAACTATAACCAATTTTCATAATGGAGTAGGTATTCTTGATTCAAATAATATAGTCATAAATTCAATTAATCTTCAGAACAATGAAATTGGAATATTCTCTAGTGATAGTTCATATATTGAAATTAGTAATAATGATGTATATTCAAATAATATGGGTATTTCTGCTTCATCAAATAATAATCTTATTTTAAGAAATAATTCGATAACTAATAATGAAATGTCAGGAATAACTCTTGCTAAAACCAATCAATCTTCAATAGAGACAAATAATATTGAAGGATCTAATGTAGGAATATATATAGATGAAGCAAGTAATCATAATAAAATAACTTCTAATACTTTATTTAATGCAATTGATATAAATAATGCTAATGGTTTAGAAGTAAATTCAAACTATAATCAATATTACCAAAACAAGTGTATGATATCTGAGCCAACAGGATTATGTATAAATCCTAAATGAAAAATTAATTAATTGATTAATTAATTATTTTTATTTTCCATATCAAAAATATATGCTAAGCTATGAAAAAATAATTTGTATTTAATATTGTAAAATATACTACTAAATGAAATTCATTTATTCAAGATTTGAATAAGTTTTCTAACCTTCAAACTACTGCTTCTAAGTTCGAGTCCCAATACGAGAACTAGAACTAGATCAAATTAAGGATAAGATCGAATTAAATTCTTGTCTTTTAATTTTAATTATTTTTACTTCCATATGATAAATCATATATTAAAACAGGTGATAAAATATTAGAAAAACCTATCTATCTTGATTCTGTTATGAACCGTTGGAGTTCACGTTGAGAAATTATTCCTACATATTTGTCTTTTTCCTTTATTAACAATCTACGAATATTGTTAGTAAGCATAATATCCGCTGCTTCATCAAGACCTGAAGAAGAATCAACTGAAATCAAAGGAGTACTCATAATATTCCCCACCTTATTATCTAAATCCATCTTTTCATTAGCTATAAATTTTAAAATATCTCTCAGTTAAGATTCCTACTGGTTTATCTTTCTCGGTGACAATAACTGCACCAATATCACCATGTACCATCTTATTTACTGCAGTTCTTATAATGTCATCTTTATCTACAGAAATAATACTTTTGTTCATTACATCTCTTACATTCTTTAACTCAGATTTCATAATCATTGTATTTGTTGTAAGTAATATATTTGAAGATAAATGTATAACTGCAAGAGATCTATTATATAGTAGATTTTTTAACTTGCAAATAGCCCTAACTATATCTGTCTTGGTTATAATTCCCACAAGATGCTGCTGAACCATTTTCTTGAATCTTATAAACCCCGAACTATCTCTTCGAGGTTCGAGATAATTAATTCTACTTTTTACTTCTCTTTTACCTTCAGGAACTTAATATACCAATAAATTAATCATTACACTTTTAGGATCTCTCTTTATGAGCCTTGGACTTTACCTATTACTTAACAAAAACTGATCTTTTACACAAAAGAAGTTAAAACTTAGAGGAAATAACAAAAATTATTTATCAAAATAATTATCACATTTACTTTTAAGTTTCCATCTTAAAGTACAATAAAATTTGTATATATTTAGTTATTTTGAATATCTTTTACATCATATAGTATAAAACAATAAATCAAAAATTACTTTAAAGTCATACATACAGAGAAATTCATTTAATCTTATTTATACAAGGTTATATATGGTTGCAGCAAAGGTTAGCCGAGAGATTTGTCTAACTGAATACCCAGCAGGAATGCCTTCAGAAAACAATTTCAAACTTGTTCAAGTTGAGATTCCAGAGCCATCAAAAGAAGGAGAATTTTTGGTACGAAACATTTGGATGTCTGTAGATCCCTATATGCGTGGCCGTATGAGAAAAGAAGAAGGTAATAGCTACATACCTTCTTTCAAATTAGATCAACCTCTAGAAGGAGCATGTATCGGTCAAGTTATAGCATCAAAAAATAAACAGTTTGCTGTAGGTGATTATATCTTAGGTATTCTTGGCTGGCGTGAATATTGGTTGTCTAACGGTTCAGATGTTATTAAGGTCAATCCAAAGTTAGCTCCAATTCAATCATTTCTTGGAACATTTGGTATGACTGGTCTTACTGCCTATGTCGGGCTTTTAAAAATTGGCGAGCTTAAACATAGTGATACAATATTCGTTTCTGCTGCATCAGGTGCCGTAGGTTCTATTGTATGTCAAATCGCAAAGATCAATGGTTGTCGTGTTATAGGAAGTGCTGGCTCAGAAGAGAAAGTAAATTGGCTTATTAATGAAGCAGGAATAGATTATGCCTTTAATTACAAAAAGGTTAATGATATCTCGGCTGAGCTTCTAAAAGTATGTCCAGATAAAATTGATATTTACTTTGATAATGTAGGTGGAAAGCACTTAGAAGCAGCTCTTGACAACATGAAAACATTTGGCAGAATTGTACTTTGCGGTATGATATCACAATATAATGCCAATTCTTCAATTCCTGGTCCATCTAATCTCTTCTTGGCTATAACCAACCGACTCAAACTTCAAGGATTTATAGTAAGAGATCATTATGATATACTAAGCGAGTTTCATAATGCCATGGTCAAATGGGTTGGAGAAGGGAGAATCAAATGGAAGGAAACTGTGTTAGAAGGAATAGAGTATGCACCAAAAGCTTTTCTTGGACTTTTCAAAGGAGAAAACTTTGGAAAAATGCTCGTAAAGATTGGACCTGATCCTGCTATATAAGATAAGGCAATTGTGTAGTGATTTTCTAACAACTTTAAAGCAAATACTCTTATTTTCGAAACTTATGAAATAGCTTATGACCATTGAATTACTTATTTAAAATATAACGCTCAAGATAGATTTCAATTTAGATAAAATTATCAATTATTTCCATCTTTCTCAAATTCGGCAAAAATCTTTTAATCTTTACTAATTATATTCTAATGCTATAAACCCCGAACTACTGCTTCTAAGTTCGAGTCCCAATTCTAGAATATTGAAATATTTAAAAACCACCAAAGTAATTGTAGTTAAAGGAGTTCTATTGCTATAACATCTTGAACAACAACAATAACAATGACAAATACATACTATTGGTGGATGATGACAAAGATTCTGTATACACTTTTGATATATATTTGAAATCAATTGGATATCCAACAGTTTCTTTTGTTAATCCTGTTGAAGCATTAAACTATTTTAATAAAAATTTTACTAGATGTGCTTTAGTTATAACAGATTATGCTATGCCTCAGATGTCAGGTGTTGATTTAATACAAAAATTAAGAGAAAAAGATCAGGATTATAAAATAAAAATAATAGTCATTAGTGCAACTATTAAAAATAATATTATGAACTACAATGATAAATTCTTGGAACTTAAAGTTGATAAATTTTTAGAAAAGCCTATACCTTTGGAAAAATTAAAAAATGAAATCAAAATGCTAATTGAATAAAAAATATAAATCGAGAATATAGTAGGAATTTTCATTGCTCAGAATATTCAAACTTTATTCCTAATTTTCTCTAGTATAATCTGCTCTATAGTTTGATGTAAAAATAGTATCAAAGCAGAATTATTTTAAAAAATTAAAATTTAATTAGACGTATATTATTCTGCAATTATATTGTATTTGATATCTTGAGCAAAATTAGGTTCTGCACAACCTGGGTCTAGACAAATTAAACTCGATTTAAAATGAACAGAATAATTTCCTTTAGTTAGTGGTTCAGTTAGTATATAAAACCCATCAGCAACGGCTTTAGAAACACCACCTTCGATAACTCCAAAAATTCCATTATCAGGAAAAACAACCTCAAAAGCGTCTGTTTGAGTTCTATATTTGATAAGATCTTCATACTTATACTCTTTATTACCTATTTTAAGATACAAACTGTTAACACTATCTTGATCCTTCTTTGCACTCTTTTGCAGATCCTCTATTGATGCACCTGGAGCCTCTTTGTCAGACCACTCTACCTGCATTACTGGTATAAATGGACCTTTACCGACTGGCACTTTACACGTTCTTTCAGATATACCTCCAGTATTCATGCTTAAGTAAAAAACTGATGAATTTGTATTTGACTGACGATTTGCGCATTTCTCTCCTGTAGGATCGTTAACGGGACTTTCTTTGGCTGGTATTCCTAATGACCATTTCCAGAAGTTTTTAATATGTTCTACATATGTTAAACCATATGGTTTGCTTTCAGGTGGAAAAATATTTACAGAGTTTGAATCTGCAATGATGGTCGATAATTTAACCGAGAACAGAATCAATATAGATAAAACAGATATGACAATAAAGAAGAAAGATATCTTATTCAATCTATAATGTTAGTCTAGTACTCTAATACAAAAAGATTATGTTTGAGCATATGTTTTCTATTTTATAAGTATATCAAATTTGCTCATTGATCATAAAAAGTCATTTAGTCATAAGAAATTTCTTATTCTTATGATTGCTTTATTAATCATTATATTAATTGATACTTCAGTTGTTAAGATCAATGATCTCATCGATAAATACTTTATTCCTATGCAAAGTAAATTAATGTTATTTGCTATTAATAGTTTATTATGTCTGCTTTTACAATTTTTTATAATAAAGTATATAGAGAGTTCATTTAAAAGAGATCGATTAAGTAAAAAAAAGGCTAAGACTTTCTATATAATGTCGTTAATTTCAATATGCGTCTTAGGAGCTTTTATAGGATTTTTGATATTTCAACTATTCTATAATAACTACTATAACACATCAATAATTATTTTCATAATTACGATAAGTTATGGAACAGCAGCTGCTTTTATGATACAGTTATGTTTGTTGTTTTTCTCCTGGTTTAATTCAAACCATAACTTGATAGTCTTTTTATATTTTATATCGATGCTAATGATAGGATTTAATTTAATCATGACAGCTACTTACACAAGTGCCAAGGTGAGCGAGCTACCAAATCATACCGGAGAATATGTTGGAAGTTCCGGAGCTTTTTCTAGTGATAAATATTCCCTATTAGAAAATGCTTACAGAATATCTTCCTTTATGTCATTTTTCAGTATATGGATTACAACAACGATTCTAATGAACTACTATAGAGAGAAACTAACCAATGCTATAGTGTACTGGATTTTATTGTCTATTCCACTTCTTTACTTTTTAATAACCTACTTTTACCAATTTATCTTAGGCAATTTACTAATCTCCTATGTAGGAATTGATCCAGTAACTATTTCTATTATTTTAGGTGCATTCCTATCATTAAATAAACCGATTGGAGGATTGATATTTGGAGCTGTATTCTGGAAGATATCTAAAATCGTAAGTTATGAACGACATATTAGGACATATATGATTATTTCTGGTTGGGGTTTATTTTTAATATTTGCTACAAATCAGGCAACAACACAAACTGTTCCTGGTATCTATCCTCCTTTTGGACTTCTAACAATAACTGTTTTGAATATAGCAGCATTTTTCATGTTATTAGGTATTTACAATTCAGCAATACTTGTTTCAGCAAATCATAACTTGCGTAAACTTATACGCAAACATACCTTGGAGTCAAGGTTGTTGGATCTAATAGGAAAAGCAGAAATGGAGAAAGAAATTCAAAAAACTGTCCAAAAAATTATTGAAGACAAAAGTGATTTAGAAGTGGACAAAAAAATAAAATTTGAATTGGATGAAAAGGAATTAGAAAAATACATAGATTCTGTAATAAGAGAAACAAAAAAAGAATATAAAATTTGAGTTAAAAATCTAAGCAAGATGGCTATTTGGTAATTCTTAGATTTTAGTTTGTAATTCCTGTTTATTAGTATAAATTGTACGAACCTGTTAATACAAGTGTGTTCAAATCTCATCTTATACTAATATTAAGTCATACAAGATAAAATATTAAATCATCTTTATTTTTACAATTATTCAATTATACCTCTTTTGAGAGCATCAATTAATGCAAAAAATGAAATCTAGAATAATAAAAGTGTATAAACCATAAATACAAAAATGTAGATAATCCTTGTATCTTTTGCTGATCTCATTTAACCATTATAATGTGCTTTTTAAGTAATATATTTGATGCTTTAATTTGAAAAGCATTGAATCTTTTTCATGAATGAAATCAAGCAAATATGAACTTAATTTGCTACAATATAGAATCATTAACAAAAATAATAATTTTTCTTATCATATTATTTTGATCACTTTTATGTATGAAACTTATTGAGTTTAACAACTATATAACTAACATTAGTTCATAGACTTAAGTATTAAAATTGTTTCTAATCTTTATAAAGTATGCTGACGTTTGACTAATAGTATGTAAAAATGTCTACTACAAAAGGTAAAAATATATTGATAGTAGATGATGATGAAGATACCATCAATTTATTTCAAACTTTTTAGAATATGATGGATATAAAGTAAATACCTTTACCGATCCTATTGATGCTTTGTAATCTTTTAGAAAAAATACCTATGATCTTGCTTTACTTGATTTGAAAATGCCAAAAATGAATGGAATGAAACTATCTCAAAAATTGAAAAATATAGATCCTACCCTATTATTTAGATTTATTACTGCTGCAAATCAAGAGTATATAGAATATCTCAAGAAAAACAATCCCGATATAGAAAATATTGTCATATACAAACCAATCTGGTTAAACGAACTACGAAGTAAAATTCATTCACTTTTATCCAACCAACAACAACAAAAACAACGAAAAGAAGACGAAGATAAATTATTGATGTTAATATCAATATTTTCTTCTATTTTAGTTTCTTCTAATTTAATAACATAGCATTAATTATAACATAGTAGACCTACAAATTTATATTGAAAATTTAATTTATTGATGTATATTATTTACTGTACGAATTAAATGAGATAGAAGTTTAACTTAAATTTCTAATAAATCATATAATAATTATGGATATCCTTTATTTTTAATACATATTTACAACTAAAGTAAAAATAGCTGTTAAAAAATTTATAGATAGGGACATAATATTATCTTTTATCAGATTTTATTTTTGTGACTTTATAATAATTTGTAAGTCGACATATATTTTGAAAATATAATATATATATGGCAAAAGAAATAGAAAGAAAAATCATTCACTTGAATACAACAAATTGGAACGATATAGTTGTAAATTCAGATATTCCAGTCTTGGTTGATTTTTGGGCAGAATGGTGTGGTCCTTGTAGAATGGTCGGTCCAATTGTAGAGCAATTAGCTCAATTACTAGATGGAAAAGTAAAAGTTTCTAAACTTAATGTTGATCAAAATCAAGAAATTGCAATGAAATATAATGTTCAATCTATACCTTCGTTAATATTATTTAAAAATGGGAATGAAGTAGCCAGAACTATTGGACTTTCTCCAAAAGAAAAATATGAGAAATTTGTAAATAATGCTTTGAATTCATAATACAATTGATTTATAATTCTTATATCATCATTATTTTTTATGATGTTTTTCTTAAAGTATATAATCAAATTAATATTTTTCAATCTACACTTTAAATTATTTACTCATTATATTATATCAATGAAATTTCTTGTAACTACAGAAGTTTTTGAAACTATTCATAAAGAAGAAGATTTAAAAAGACAATCAGAATTAATCACCTCGGAAATTAAAAAAATTATTAATTCAGGAAAATTAGTTAATGGAGGACAATTCGCTTATAGACGTGGTCATTTTTTTGTAATAGATGTAGCAACTGAGATAGAGTTATTGGAATTATTAGGTAGAAATATCTTGGATTCATGCAAAGTCGAGAGCCATCCTATAGTATCTTTCGAAGATCTTTTCGCATTCTTTAAAAGACATCCTGCATAAAAATTCAGATTGATCTCTTTATTTTCTTTTTAGATAATCTCAAAATTCAAAAGAATAAGACAAAAAGTTGGTTGTGTACTTATCCTTAACAAATAATCATTGAAACAGTGAAAAAGGTTACAGATTCCATCATTCTTATATTTTCTCCAATTACTTTGCCTAATTTAGTAAATTATTAACATAGTCAGTATAAAGAAATATTTTTAGATTAAAGTTATTTTATCTATTATATGGTAAAAACAATATTGATAGAATTTTTATTAGTATAGTATTCATTCCTCTATAATATAAAATTTCAAATGCTAAAAATAGAAAAAGCAGAAAAGATTTCTGAAAAAAATTGCATAAAGTTTAATTTAATTAATCTCTCTGTGTTCATGGTATGAACTATAAAACTATGTGTCCTATTTGTAAAAAGAAATTCATTGAACATTCAGAGTTGCAGGACAAAATATGCAAAATGATCACAATAAAGCAATTTGCAAATAACTCTCCGGGTTTTGATGTTCAGCATAGACCTTTCTTTGAGGATTAAATAAGTAAAAAATTATTGGTTAAATATTTTATAGTCAAATATTATTTATGGAAGATATTATTGAAAATTTTGCAGAAAGATTAGGAATTGAGCCTAATGCTGCAAGACAAGGTATTTCAATAACATGTCGATATTTTATTCAAAATTCAGAACCAATCAAAGCATCTGGTCTTTTATCAATGCTACCATCAAGTTTAACAAATATGTTTTCTGCTGATGAGAAAAACGAAATCACGACAAGGAAAAAAAATATTTCTCCAGAGGAGGTTATTGAGAAAATAACTAATGAATGCTGTAATGGTGATAAACAAAAAGGAAAAAAGGTATATGAAGAAGCAATAAATCTAATAAAAAGTAAAATCTGGTAAAAAACAAATAATTTATTTTATTACTTTAAAAGTTCTTTTGAACTTTTCTATATTCAAAATATTTGATATATTTGAACTATCTAAAAAATTGAGATTACATAAAGAGACAACAAAAAATGTAATTTGATTAAACTAAATAATGCTAATAAAAGTTTGTTAGGTTTCAATGTTCATTCGTCCAGCAATCGTTATATATCAACTATAGATACTTCGTAGACATTTACCTATTTATTATCAATTCGCTAAAGATAGTTATAATAAAAGAGATTTATTCTTTAATAATAATCATAATAATCTATTAAATATTTTGTTTTTCAAATAAATTATTAATTTGATTAAAAATTGGGATGAAGAAGAAGCAGCCAAAGATGCAAAAACTTGGGAATCTGAAGAGGGCAGTGAAAATGCAATGAACTATATATTAAAAAAATATATGGGAACTAAGGAAGATAAGAAAATTAATCCATCAAAACAAACTGTCGATGACGTTTTAGATTTATTCACCTATACCTTATTATTCGATAAGGAGTTTCATCAGTTTGCATTAGATAATTATCGAGTTTTTATTGAATATGATAATAAAGAGAATATATTAGATATCGTTAAAATGAAAGATTATGATGAAGATTGAATCTAATAATATAAAATCAAAAACAATATTCAATCTTTAACAAGAATGAGAAATACAGCAAATAATTTAATAGATAAGACTAAGAGTATCATTTACAACATACTCCTTCATAAAAAAGTCATTATGTCATAGATTAATTTTATATAAATAAGAAATGGCTCTACTACAAGCATCACAAACTGATGAATCAAATGAAAAAAACGATTATAATTTAAAAAAAAGATTTATGTAATTACTAAATCACTATCTCGTGCTTATTATAAAAATATTTTATTAAAACTGGCAGAAAGAAATACTGAAAATGCAAATACTATATGTGATTATATAATTTTGAGCAAACTAAAATTAATATAAAAAATTCTACTAAATAAAGCAGAATTAAAGTTATAGTTTGGTTATCCCACTTCTTTGAAGATAAAATATCCTTTAAAGAAATGACAAAAACAAGATATTTTAAATTATTTAAATAGTCTTAGAAAATCAATAGATGAAGATAATCACGCTGCTTTACAATGCTAGTCCTACTAAATATATTTAATAAAGTAGTAGAAAAATAATAAATATATGAAATAACATTATCTTTATAATGCCTAGAGATTTAAAATCTGTCTTTGAAGGTATAGATGAGATAAAAAATAAAGCTGCAGAGGTAATTCTTAAAAAAAAGGGAGAAGAAAATATGGTTGATGTAGAAACTGGAAAGGTAACTATTCCTAATATTAAACACTTTTACAGTGATACATAAAAAATTAATCATAACAGAAGATGCAATTAATAGTATAGTTAATGAAAGTAACAGGCACGAAAAAGTCGAAACAGGTGGATTACTTTTCGGTAAGATCATAGGAGAATGCATCATAATATTAAATATAATACATTTATCAACTAATTCAACGAGAACACAAGTCTATTTTGAAATGGATGAGGACTTGGCAATAAATGTTACCAAACGAATGGAAAAAAATAATCTTGCTTATCTAGGAAATTGGCATAAACATTTAGGATATGGAGGACCAAGTAATGGTGATGATAAACAAGCAGAGTTATTTCTTATACAGAATAGTCATAAACGAAATTATTTATCCTTAATCATAGATTTTTGTAATAATAATTATAACCTAATAGCAACGAATTATTATTTTGAGAAAGATGAATTTATCAAAAAAGATCTTGAGATTCAGAAAATAATCAACATACACGAATTAGATAAAATTTTAAAGGGTCAAAAAATAAACATTACTAATTACATTGAAAACCTATCAAGAAAGATAGAAGACCATACTGGTAAAAAATTTACCTGTTTACAACCCAATAAATCACATAATTATAAATTAACTTATGAGGAAACATATGATAGTTCAGATTACGATGCTATTTTACATAACAAATTTATATACTCTATATTTATTAATTTTCCAAATCTTAAGTTATCTTTTACTGATAAGATTAGTATTGGAGTTACTTTAGACTATAAACATTCAAAGATATTGGAAGAAATTTCATTTTTAGATATTTTTTTTAATAAAGTTGAAATATTATCTAAAATACAAAACTTGTTAGATAAATCACCAGATTATATTGAATTACTATCTTCACATTTAGAAAATAATACCAAAAATGATAACTTAAAAAGTATAATAAAAAGAGTATTTACTGCTTTAAAAACTCTTTCTGTATTTAATTTGAATTCACAGGAGAAAAAAATTAAAAATGTCAAATATAGAAAACCATAAATTAATACTAAGTAGAGATAGAACAAAAAAAATAAAAACAGTATTTATTGTAATATTTCCAGAAGTAAAACAAATTTTATTAGACAAGAAATTTCAAAACAATGAAAGATCCGTATTCTTTGTTACTGGTTCCATCATTGATGAATCAACCTATCAAATACGAAATATTAATTCTATCACCATCAGCAACAATAACAAAACACAATATCAATTATCTAACTTAGGAAATATTACACTCACAAAGTCAAATTTAATTTTTAATATATCAAATATTCCACTATTTGAAATATCTACAAAAGAATTAAAAGAAGAAAGATCTTTAAAAAATTTTGTCAAAGATATTAGTAACAACATATATGAAATTTTTGTTATTATACAAGACTTTTCTAATTTATATATTAGAATTGACACGCCGGACTATCCATTAGGAATAATTAATAAAAAAAATGTTGCTATAATAGGTTTAGGTTCTGGTGGATCATTAATAGCATTACATCTAGCTAAAAGCGGTATAGGAAAATTAACGCTGATAGACGGTGATGTTTTAATGGATCATAACATAGTTAGGCATATTTGTTCCTTACAAGATGTTGGAAGATATAAAACATTAGCAGTTAAAGATCATATTCTAGAAAGAGTTCCTACAATTGAGATTACAACAGTTGAAAAACCTTTTTCTAGAGAAAATAAAAACATAGAAAACTTCTTTGATTCTTTATTGTCTAAAGTTGATCTTATAGTTTCAGCTACAGGAGATAATCTCATGAACGAAACCATTAATGAATTTAGTTACAAAAGAAATCTACCAATTATATTTGCAGGTGCCTTTGAAAAAATTATTGGAGGAATAATTATAAGAATTGACCCACGTAAAAAATCTATATGCTATAGATGTATATATAAGAAGTATGGTGATGATACACTATTTCAAAAACCACAAATAATAGATAAAAATTACATTCAAAATTATGGAAGAGATGTAAAAGATATGTTAACTCAACCAGGTCTTGGAATAGATATTGATCTTATAACACTACCAACGGTAAAATTTATTTTAAGTACTTTATTAGGAGAAAAGGATATTGACCAATCTTTCAAAGCTGATATTTATTATTGGTTTAATAAGAATTTACCAAATCATAAAGCTGAAACGTTTGTTCTATATCAGGAAGACCGTATATTACAAAAAATACCTGACTGCAAAATATGTTCAAAAATTAGTTCAAAAGTTGATTAACTTGAAAGAATCACTTAATGTATTAGGAAACGGTACCAGGAGTATACAATATGAAGCAAATGAGATAGATGGAGCATTCAAATTGAATAGTGCATGGAAATTTCATATGATGGATAATGGTAATATTGGATTAGTACTTGAATTACCTGTAACCCAACTTCAAATTGAAGGAAGCTATCAAAAAACATACTTTACTTTTCTAATAGAGTATGTACAGGATTATCCTTTGTTTCCTCCTAAAGTACATTTAATAGAACCTGACCTTGATCCAACACAAACCCCCCATATGTTCATAGACAATACTATATGTTATCTAAAACCTGATGAAGATTGGTCAACTGACTATACCTCATATGATGTAGGATTAATGATAAAGTCTTGGATATTTGCTTATATGAAATGGAAACAGAGAGGAATCTGGGGTTGGGGAGAATATCAAGAACCACAACCTGAAGCTACATAAGAGTCGCCATTTTATATAATATCATTGATTCATTTTTCTTTAATATTTTCGAAATTGTATAAACCCGAGAATGTAGTTGCAGGGTTCGAGTCCCAATCCGAGAATTAGTTTATTTTATGATCCAATTATAAAAAAAGATTCAAGTAAATGAAACTTCATTGTTTTTTAATTCGTTGTTGAAATAGAGTAATTTTTTATATCTATTTTCAATCTATTTATTAACTTTTATGATAGAGTGACATATCAAAAAGTTCTGTATTCTATTTTAGTAGTGTTAGCTACAACAAAAATCAAATAGGATTCAAAATTTTAGATAGAATTGGGGAGATTATTTGTTTATTTATTTAAATATATGAATTAATGGATTATTTTTACTATTGTTATTATATATTCTTATATCTTCAATAACATCTTCTAATTCTGACAGATTCTTTGAGAAGTTAGTTGCAATATCTTGGTACTGTGAATTTTCATTTTGAAAAGTAATAATTTGTAAATAATAACGATTGAGCTCCTCATGTATTTTTTCTAATCTTTTTATTGGGAACATCTATCTATTAAATCTAATATAATATTATTATTAGATTCTAATCTTTTAACTTTATTATTTTTATTTGTATTTTTTATCTTAAATTGTTCACTTCTTTTTAATTAATATAATAAATTGTACATTATCAGAAATAATATATTAAAATAATTTATCAAAATATTATTTAATAAAATATATTAATTAATAATTAATAATTAACTAATAATAAATAATAATGTCTAATTTACTTATATGGTGACTAAGTGTATAAAATACTTAATTTTAATTTAAAATCTAAATAGATAACAAGATCTATTTCATGGTTTTTGAATAAAATATTATTATATTATTATATTGTTACTTTAAAATCCTGCGCCAATATCTTCTATTTTTTATGTTTCATCAATAATTGATAGATCTAAGAATAACTGTAACTGCAGATATTTTCACAGAATTAAGATAATAGAAATTAACAAATCTCACAAGTAAACAATTATCTAAATAATAGTGCTAATAATAATATAATATTGTGCTAATAATAATATAATATTTTGAAAAGAGACAATAGTTGGTTTAGAAGACGATGGTTGGACTTTAGACAAGGGCATGGTATATATCTTGTTTTTATAATGACATTTGCAGATTTTATAACTATACAATATAAATTAGTATTAGAAAAAATTGACATTGTTGATACATTAACTGGCGGAAGTATCTTTGGGTTTGCAATATTTTTTATAGCATTATATGTCCCACTTTCAATTATTATTGGATTTTGGCATAGAAAAAGTCAATGGAAAGTTGAAGCTGAAGCTCTTTTCAAAGAGAACAAGATTGGTGCTACAATGTGGTTATTTGTTATAGACCTTATAGATGGAAAAATCACAGAAAAAGAAAAGCAAGACATGAGAGAAATGTTGTTAAAAATAACAAAAGGAAAAGGAAAATCTAACAAAGACGATAAAACAGTAAACTAACTATGTTAAATTAATTGTATATCTTCTAACCAAAAAAGATTTTATAATCGATGATATTTGGATATTCATAATAAAAAAAGAGATAATAATTGAAACCGCTATATTTTTTTCTATGTGTCATTTTTACTATTGCTGTAGGAAATTCAGTTATAATTTTTGCAGAGTCTGACAGTAAAATAATATATTCTAACTGGGTGCTTATTCTAAATTCTCTAATTGCTGCAGCACTCTCATCTTATATTCTTTTGAAAAATAGGGAAAGTATTGTAGGGAATAAAGAAAATATCCTTTTAACAATAGGACTTGTTTTCTGGTTTATTGCAAATATAATATGGGCATATTATGAAATTGTATTGGATATTGTATCTCCTGTGCCATCTAGCGCAGATTTTTTCTTGTTGTCTGCATATGTCTTTTTAATTTACAGATTAATGATAATAAGAAAAAATCTTAGTCACATTATTGATAAAAAAATTATGTTTCTAATAATATCCATAACTGGATTATTCTTGATATATATTTTGAATCTAACGCTGGATCTAGCTCAAACATCCAACTTTAGGGGTATGATGCTCTTTCTTGTCACTATTGCTTATCCTACTCTAAATTCGATATTGACTATTCTTGCCATAACAATTCTTCTCGGTATTAAAAATGATAAACATCATCATTTGGTCCCATGGGTATGTGAGTTAGTAGGTTTCTTAGCAATTGTAGTAGGCGATAGCTGGTTTGCAATAATAGTTCTTACAACATTCGTAGAACAACTTTGGATTTCTACCTTGTTGCTTTCTGCCCATTATTTACTAATTGCTGGTGGACTTATCTGGTATTTACGATATTCCATTAAATGGAAATCAAAAGATCTTATCTTCAAAATTGTTGTTGGGATAAAAAAGAGCAAACTTGCTAATAAAATCATTTTTACTTCAATAACTATTATTTCTCTTCTTTTGTTTTCAGGCTTTTACCTTGGTAATGGATTTGGAGGTGACGAAAAAAATTCATTTCTAATTAAGAAGAACCATATTACTGAAAAAGCATTACCTTCTACTACTACTACTATTGCTGCAACTGCTGCTTTCAGACAACAGGATTTCCATAAAGAATTTGTAGTAGGAGCAATTATACCATTTACGGGTTCCTATTCGTCAATTGGAAAACCAGTAAAAGTAGCTCTGGAAAAAGCTGAATATGACGTTAACGAATATTTTGAAAAAAGGAATTATTCATCAAGGTTCAATCTCATCATGGCAAATTCTAAAACAAATCCCAATGATTCACTTGCTGCAATAAAAGAACTACATTCCCTTGGAGCAAAAATCATTGTTGGTCCCGCAACCAGTACTGCGGTTTCAGCAGTAAAAGATTATGCTGATCAGAATGACATAATACTCATCAGTTATTCGAGTACTTCTCCATTACTTTCTATAAAAGACGACAATTTACTTAGATTGATACCAGATGATATCAATCAAGGAAAGGTTATTGCAGAGCGAATGATTTATGATGGAATAAAAGTGGTTGTACCAATATGGAGAGGTGATATCTATGGAAATGAACTTTACCAATCTACCAAATATCATTTTGAAAAACTAGGTGGAAAAATGGTAGAGGGGATAAACTATAAACCGCATACAGGTAAATTTGCTGCAAGCTTACATAGAATTAATTTCATCATGTGGAATGAAGATCTAGAAAGATTAAACAATCTTGTATCTGATGCAATAAAAAAATATGGCAATGAATCTATAGGAGTTTTTATAATATCTTATGATGAAATAACACCAATCTTAATTCAATCTTCTATTTATCACTCACTTGGAGACATCAGATGGTATGGAAGTGATAGTATAGCTCAGAATCACCATATTACAAAGAATATAGATTCTGCACTATTTGCAATTAAAACCAATTTTTCTAATCCGTTATACTCTATAGATACAAAATCTCTCAAAATTCATGAGTTAATAGAAACACTTGAAGAGGAGCTACATGATGGAGGAGAATCTATAACTTACCCTGCAATAGCTTATGATTCTTTCTGGATTTCTTCTTTAAGCCTGGATAAAAATAGTACTACTAGTAACTATCTCGACTCAAAAAATATTCAGAAATCTTTCAAAGATATTGTTATCGAAACAGCGGAATCTTTTGATGATGGTATTTCAGGAAGAATACAACTTAATGATGCAGGAGATCGTATTGGTGAAAATTATGATTTCTGGAGTGTTTCTAAAGATGCTCAAAAAAGCCATTATATATGGAAATCAGAGAATGTTCAAGTAGGATTAAATCATTAGAGGATAATTTTGAAATAAAGATAGAAATTAAATGTTATTTGTATAAGAAATTTATAAGAAAATGAATTACTATTATTTTAATTCAACAATATATTACTTAAAAAATATTATAATAGTAACTAATTTTATAGTTGGCACTATAAATTATAACTAGTAGTTAGGTTATAAACAGAAAATGAATAAATACATACTATATGGTATATATTAGAATAAAAAAAGTAAAAAATATTGATTATGCATATATAGTTGAAAGTAGATGGAATAAAGAAAAAAGAACATCTCAACAAATTACAAAGCAATATTTAGGTCCTCTATCTCAAATAAATATCAATAAAATTCCAGAAGAATATAGAAATAAATCATCAATTATAAAATTTTTAGATTCACACAATCTCAATTTTGAAAAATCGATGGAACTAAATGAATCATTACAAGATATACTGTTTGAGAAGCTAAAAAATTATGAACTAGATGAGTTAATCAATATATATAATGATTATACTAAATCTGTTTATTCAATATTAGATTTTTATGAGAAATTATTGATACCTGTATTATATAAGATAGGTGATCAATGGGCAAATGGAGAAATAGATGTTGCAACAGAACATGTATGCAGTAACGCAACAATTACTTTAATTGATTTAATTAATCAAAAAAATATTAATAAAAAAATTTCTAAAAGTTCATTATCAATAACTAATAGACCAATAGTATTATGTACTCCAGAAGGAGAACTTCATAGCATAGGTTGTAAAATAATTGAATCTTTATTGCTTGAAAAAGGCTATGAGGTTTATAATATTACTTCACCTCTTCCAACAAATTCTATTGAATCTTACTTGGATAATATTGATCCCAGTATAATCATCATTTCTGTTACTTTAAAAGAAAATATCAACTCAGTCATTAGATTCGTACAAGAAATACGTCAATCTTTTAATATACCGATTATTGTAGGTGGTAATGCAATAAAATTTGTATCAAAATCTCAAATCGAATTACTAGAGAAATATGATAAAGTTTATCATGATCTTGAAAAACTCAATGATATTATTACTTATATAAAGATATTAATGAATATATGAATTATTTAATAAATAAATAAGTATAACTGAAATGGAAAGATTGTCCATATCTAAATCTTATATTTAAAAATTTGTAAATAGATTGCACAAAAATTACTGTCTATCGAATTGATAGGTATTTCTATATCTTTAAGTTTAACCATTATTTTGTAACTTTGAATTAGATAGTAGTTTTCTTAACCTCTGCTTTTAATTGTGAAATATTTTGATTATCCATCTTTGCCTTTTAAATAATATTGTTGGTATAATAGGCAATTATTGTGTTAATAATATAGTAGTTTTATAGTATAATGTCCTTTATTATAATAATAATGATAAATTTTGCAGACTTAAAAATGAAGAACAGGAGATTAAATTTAGATGGCATACGTTTCTGATGATCCAAATTTCACAGAAAAAAGATATAATACTGTTTATAGGAAAGGCGATGTTACTGGTGAATCTGCGGATAATGTTACTACAGATCTAAAAAAAGCGGCAAAGTTGGCTACCCTCCTTGAAGGAATCTCCTTTCCAACAAATAAGGAAAGGATAAAAGATCATCTCAATAGATTATCTCCTTCTATGGGAAATAGGATCAATGATGTCTTGGAAGCAATTCAGAATAACTTAGATGATAATGTAGAATATAATAGTACATATGAAATAGAAAAAGCTGCAGGATTAGTTAAACAACAATAGAATAAAAGAAGATGAACATTGATATTTATAAAGTTCTTCGTGTTTAATGAATGAAATCTATTAAATTAATATTATTATAATGTAGTAATAACTCTAAATCTAATCTCTTTTGAAGGATTATTTTAAAAAAAGTATCATCAGATAGTTAAATACAAATCTTTAATTAGTTGTATAAACTTTGTATGGCAACAAATTGTTTTCCAGATCAATATATTTCCATTCATTAGTTCCTTTTTTTATCTTCATTTCCTGAAATTTTGATTGTAGTGAAGGATGTATCAATTTGTATACATTATTTCCGACAGATATTTTGTTTGGCCCGGTTAGAGA
>DASSVK010000008.1:0-5219 GCA_035706205.1 Nitrososphaeraceae archaeon
GTGGTGGTAGTGGAGATGACGTCATTTATGGTAATGAAGGAAGAGATACTATATGGGGAAAAGCAGGAAATGATCGTATAGAAGGTGGAGAAGGAAATGATAGAATATATGGAGATAGAGGAAATGATATACTAACTGGAGGTGCTGGTAACGATATATTTACAGGAGGACCAGGTAAAGATATATTCATATGTGGTATAGGAAAGGACACTATAACAGATTTAAATAGTACACAACAAGATGAAATTCCAGAAAATGATTGTGAAAATATAAAAGATAGTAGTAGCAACATCAATACACAATCTAATAATAGTTTATCTCTACAACAACAACAAAATGAAGATAAATCAGGAAATATAAATATAAAAGAAGATGAAATGACAACAGAAAATACAACTACAACAATTGATGAAGAAAAAAAACCAGATGATAATGGTGGCTTCTTTTTTGGCTTATTTAAATAAATAGATACATAAAAAGATTAAAGACTAATGCTTTAATTCAATCAAATTAGAAAGATAATGTGATAAATCCTAAAACTGGTATTATAATTATAATAATCAATTAATCAGTAGCAGCAGCAACAGCAGCAGAAGAAGAAGGATATGGTATAACCAACATAGTATCTATTTTAAAGAGTTAAGAATCTAATTAATTATATATAATAAATTTTAAAATTTAAAAATTTGATATAAAAATTTCATTAGAAGAAAAGAGGAAGTAAATCATCATTATAAAAAATTATCATTAAAAAAGATAAAATTGAATTACTTTGCTAAATCTTGTAGTTTTTTACCAATATTTGCAGCCACATCTTTTGCGACTTCTGTAGTAATATTTGATCCTACGCCCTTTGCTTCTTTACTAACGTTGGATACAATATCACTAACATTTTGTTTTATTGCTTGACCTATTTGACTGGTTGATTGACCTGTATTCTGTATTGTTTGATTTATTTCTTCGGATTGAGCAAATGTGGAAACATTAGTCAATATTGACATTGAAAGTATTGTTAAAATGAGAAATAGTGCTGTTGTTGTTGTTACTGGCAATATCATAAACATTTTATTGTATAGCATTTTTCATTCTTTAAAGACCCTCTTAAATATATTTATTATGATCTTGTTGAAAAATATCAAACTAATAGATAATTATCTAAAAAATATAATCAAACTAATAATAAAAAATTTATAAAAATTTTTTTTGTCTTCCTGTCGCTGCTATCGTAATTAAAACAAATGCAAGAATTGACAAAATTGCTATTGTTGAAAGTTTTTTGATTCCATATCAATTATAGTCAAATACAATATATAATAATTGAAATAATTAATTTAGAACACATTCAGAAATTGTATATTGTTAATATAATAATAATAACTTTTTTTAAAAAGCCATAGCCTGTGAGTACAATAGGCTAGTAGATGAGGCTATGACATTTGATTAGGCTATTTTTTTTGTTTATATTTCTATCAATATTATTTGTAGTAAAATATTTAAAAATTTAAGATCAATTATTAGTAAAAGATACCTAGCCCTCTTTAAAGAAACGGTCAGGAGAATAATAGTATAAAAGACTATGAATCATGCCTTTGTTTCTAACTCACTATAATGTTTATTTCTTGACTTTATTTTAGATAGACCCTATTGATTAAGATATTTTTGATCTATGGAGTCAACGATATGGATAGAAGAATAAAAAAAGACATTCTAGATGAATCTAAACTTTTATTGAGATAACCAATAATAAAATACTATGTTATCCAATATCATAGTCAAATAATGATGAAGGCATCCGATCTATTCCTAAGATGCTTAGAATCTGAAGGAGTGGAATATATATTTGGTTTACCTGGTGAAGAAAATAATGATTTAATGTTTTCGCTATTAAATTCAAAAATTAAGTTTATACTGGTAAGACATGAACAAGGAGCTGCTTTTATGGCTGATGTCTATGGTAGACTAACACAAAAAGTTGGAGTGTGTCTGTCTACATTGGGTCCTGGTGCAACAAACTTGATAACAGGTGTGGCAAATGCTAATATGGACAGATCTCCTATATTGGCTATTACCGGACAAACAGATTCTAACCTACGCCATAAAGAATCTCATCAAAATATGGACGTTGTATCTATGTTTAATCCTATAACAAAATGGAGATGGTCAATCCATAATGCTGATGTTATTCCAGAATTAGTAAGAAGAGCGTTTAAAATTTCAATTGAGGAAAAAGCTGGTGCAGTACATTTAGAAATGCCAGAGGATATAGCCAAAGGCAAATCCGATATCAAACCAATAAAAAAGCCTAAACGAACATTAAGATCTAGACCACAAAAGGGTTTGATAAAAAAAGCAGTTAAAATGATATTGAGTGCCAAAATTCCACTAATTTTGGTAGGAAACGGCTGTATACGAGGAAGCGCTAGTTCAAACATAAGAAAGTTCGTAGAAAAAACAGGCATATTTTCAATGAATACATTCATGGCAAAAGGTGTAATATCAGATAAATCTAAAAGACATTTACAAACAATTGGAATCCAAGATACAGATAACCTCCTCATCGCATTGAGAGAAGCGGATTTGGTTATTGCGATAGGATATGACCTAGTAGAATATAGCCCAAAAAATTGGAATAGAAATTTAGAAAAAAAAATTATTCATATCGATTTTACCCCAGCTGAAGTGGAAACATACTATCCTCCAGATATTGAGATTGCTGCAGATATCGGTTATACAATAGATGCAATTTTACGTGAATTGACTAAAGAAAAAGAAGTAGAAGGAGATAAAAAAGAGAGAATAAAAATCAATAATAATAATAATAATCTAAATTCTACTGATATACCATATTTTGAAATACCTGATATATTCAGAGAAATTAAGAAACAAATTACAGAAAGAATAGAAAAATCCAAGGATGATTTTTCATATCCAATAAATCCTATGAAATTAGTCATTGATGTAAGAAATGCTTTAGACGATAATGATATTGTTATATCAGATGTTGGAGCTCATAAATTATGGATAGCAAAAACTTACAATACTTATATTCCAAATACTTGTCTAATCACTAATGGTTTTTGTTCTATGGGTTTTGCACTTCCAGGCGCTATTGCAGCACAACTTGTCAGGCCATATCAAAAAGTTGTTGTCATGTGTGGAGATGGTGGGTTTTTGATGAATGTTCAAGAATTGGAGACTGCTGTTCGTTTACAATTACCAATAATAGTCATTATCTGGTGTGACTCGGATTATGGTATGATCTCTCTAAAACAAATTCATGAATTCGGAAGGAGTGCATTTACTCGATTCAATAATCCTGACTTTGTTAGACTAGCTCAAAGTTTTGGAGCCATCGGATATCATGTTAAATCCACCGAAGAATTTTCTAAAATCTTAGAAAAAGCAAAAGAATCAACATCTCTCCCAATAATAATAGCAATTGATGTAGATTATTCTAAGAATCAAATTTTATTAAATGATAACTTTAATTAGCTATTGAAAGATATGTAAAATTAATTAGAATTTCTTTTTTATGGTTTTTATTTTTTTAATTGATTTGGTAATTCATATTATTTTATTAGATTTTGTTATACTGTTGTAATTTATTAATACAAATTATAACAACAATAAAAGTAACTGGTTCCACTTTATAGAAGGGTTCAAATCCCACACATTTAGTTGAAAAGTGGTACTGAACCATTTGATATTAGCTGGTCCCATTTGGTCTTTATAATGCACAAGACCTAAGTAACATATTAAAAATATCTATTTCAAAGTATTGAATCCATTTAGTCAATGGGACCAAGCAGATACGAACCTTGGGTAAATTTGAATTTTTAAATTTATATTGGTGGTAGGTATATTAGAATATGATATATTATTTGTACTATTAATGTACTTTCATTTTTTATCAGCTGTTTTATAAAACTTTTTAATAAATTCTAGATTTATAATTAATATTCAAAAATATGTTATTTAATAATTTGAGATATTTTTATCATACAACAGGTTCTTTATTAAATGGTATAAGATTTAAAAAAATATTATTTTTTAAAAAAATATATTTATTTAGGTATTTGTAATTATTTTTTATTGTGACTTTTCTTTGTTATATTCTTCTTCCATGCTAGTATCTGGATCTGTAACTTTTTTACCCAGTGCTTTTGCGCCTGCTTTAATTTTATCAAATGTACTTTCAGCGCCTTCTTTTACTGTATTGGCTGCTTCAGATGTTTCATCTTCTACTGAACCTTCTTGATATTGTTGTTGTTCTCCTGTTTGATATTGTTGCTCTCCTACTGATGTTCCTGTTGTTGTGGTATTATTCTCACCAACTTTAGTCATTCCTTGCCTTCTATATTCTTCTAATGCTTCTTCTGTATCTGTTCCTGTCTTTCCACCTTCTGCAATTTCAGTATCTGAATCTCTTTTTACTGCAGTAGGCTCATGAGATGTAATCTTTTCTGGTGACATTGGATCTTTTCCTTTATAATTTTTCTTTTCTTTTTCTTCTGAAGATGTCATATAATTATCTCTATTGAATATTCTATTTAACGATTGGATAAAAGGAGTACTTAACTTGTGATCTAATCGCATATATAAATAAGGAATATGAATTAGATTCTTCCAAACTTTGTTCTATTATTTTCATTTTATTTTTCTTGATTTGTCTTATTTTTTCTAGTAATCCAATTTGAGAACGGGGGATTTATTATGTTTTTTTCAATTCTGTTAGTAGTTAGGGGACTTGATTTTATGTCAAATATAAGTCAACTTTTTCAACATGATTCCAGCATAAGAACATACTCTCATTTTTTGATTGATTGATAAAAACTTATTCGTTGTTGTGAAATGAAAAAAATAAAAACTTAAAAAATTATAAGATTTTTTTCTTTAAAAAAAATTATTTTCATGTTTCATAGGGTTTGTAGATTTACAGATCTAGTCATACGATACCATATTCTTTAAAAAATTTTTATTATTATCGTCATTATATCCTTCATCATTTTCTTCTTTAGTTGATTGACTACTACATGGTTGCCAGAGAAATGAGAAAAGCAGAATTTAGTATTAATGATATAGAAAGAGTTACTTTCTATAATGCCTATGATTTCTTCAAGCAGTCACCACGATTTACTTGGAGAGTATAATTCAACTTAATTCAATTCAACTTATCTATTATCATAATATTTCAAATTGTCTTTATGGCTCAATTCAAT
>DASSVK010000009.1:0-19600 GCA_035706205.1 Nitrososphaeraceae archaeon
TGAAATAGGTACAAAGACAAGGAGAAAATAAATAATAGAAGATTTTGTAAATTTCATAAAGTAATTTTGATAATTAATAATTCTGTTATTTCAACGTTTATCGATAACAACAAATTATTCCATTAAAAAATATATGAAATCAATTTGTAAATTTACTACAACTTCTCCAAATTTGCCTAGTCAAATAACTTGAGAGATTCTGTCAATTAATGAGGAGAATTAATTTGGTAATCTCGTCATTTTACTATATATATGTATTAGCTATAACTTACTATATATTATGATCTCCATAGTAGATGGGGGTAATACATATGTGCATCCTATCTGCCTTTATTACATTTTAAAGTTATATGATGTGATTTTAAAGAAAAATTTCTTTTTCATATTGATTTCATTTTATTTTTTTATTACTTGTTTTTCTTTTAGTGCTAGTATACCAGCAATAACAAATAAAATAAATCCAGGTATTCCAAAGGGTATTCCAAAAAAAGTACCAGTAGCTAATACTAATATTCCGTAAATAATTAAAGCTATTCCCAAGAATTTCTTATTTTTTATATAAAATATAGAAACTATTCCTGCTAAACTAATAATAAGTAAAATGAAAACATGTAAAATAGTACCTCCTAAAAAAAACCCTAAAAACGGCACACCAATGAATGAATTTATAAAAAAGTATATGAATAAAATTATAATAGATGCTATTATTCCTAAAATAGTGTTAATTATTGTTAATTTTTTGTATAATTTCACTTTATATTTTAATCCATAATAATATATTAATCATTAATATATTTTAGAGAATTTTCAGAAAAGAATAGATATTCCAATTATAACAAATTCCATAAATAAATAAATAAATTTGAACGATTTTTAAATACCTTTTCAAGGTTATCGATATCACATCATATCGTATCAAAATTTGATAATGACTTCCACAAATACCAACTAGCTATACTTCTATATGGTTTCCAAATATTAGAAAGCTCTATAATATACTGTTCATCAGGATATTCAGAATTAAAGTACCATCTTTGTATAGCTTTTTTTATTCCAAGATCTTTTAAAGGAAATACATCTTCTCTTTGAAGGCAAAATATTAAAAACATTTCTGCAGTCCATCTACCTATTCCTTTCAATTTTGTCAATTCATTGATAATTTCCTCATCCTCTTTTTCTTCAAATGATTTTAAATTTATATTTCCTTTAATTATATTAGTTGATAAAAGTTTTATATATTCTATTTTTTTATTCGATAAACCGAAAGACTTCATTATATTATCAGCAGTCAGAATAATATGTTGAGGTTGAAGTTCATATTCATTGTTATTGTAGTAAGAAATAAATTTTTGATAAATTGATTGTGCTGTCTTTCCTGTTAATTGTTGATAGATTATTGCCTCAACTAATGCAAGAAAGGGATTATGTCTTATTTTGATAGAATATGTTCCAACAGAGTTAATAATTTTGTTCATTGTAGGGTCTATTTTTTTGAGATATTTTATTGCATCATCTAAATTCAATAGGTAAAACCTTTTCCTTAAATAGTTATTAAAATAAATTAAAAAATGTTTACAATAACAAATTTGAACATATCGTTTAAAAAAGTTATATTTATTTTAATGAAAATATTCTACAATTCTTTTAGAATTTTCGTTATCATTAATTACTATAGAATGATATTTATTCTCTTCTTCATTTATCTCTGTATGAGATATAAGAAAGATCTGTTTAAAGCTTTGATCTTTCATTAAAATATTCATTATCACATTTCTGCGGAATTCGTCAAGACTGGTCATAGGTTCATCCATTATAATAAAATTTATCATAGGAACTTTTTTTTCAACATGTTTGAAAGGTCTAATTGTCGACATAAGCTTTGATATAGAAATTCTCAGTGCAAGACCAAGAGCTGATTCGTCTCCACCACTTAGTTGTTCTTTATTTTTTATTATGTTATCTTTATTATCTACCAAAGTTAGTGTTAAGCCATGAGATATTCTATCTTTTATTTTTCTCATTGTGGAGGATATATTAGTAATTTCATATCTACCTTCTGTAAAAGGTATTAAATAAAAATTAGTACTTTTCATTAAAACATCAGATAATCTTCCTTCAACAATATCTGTAGAAATAAATCCATCTATTTCTCCTAATAAAAATAGAAGATGTTTCAATAAATATTCATTTTCTTTAAGTTTCTCTTCTGCAGCCCTTAAATTAATTATTTTCTTTCTTCTTCCTTCAATATCTTCAATCAGAAAAGAGATATCTCCTTGAATATTTTCAATAATTTTTGCTTTTTCCTCAATTCTTATTGAAATATTAAGTCTTTTTGAAATTAATTCATCAATACTATTACAATAAAAATTTTCTAATAAATTATTAATATTTAATATTTTTAAATTGTCATAACATTTTTGTAGACTTAACTTATTTGATTGAAGTTTACAAAAAATATCGTTTTTATCTTTATCGAATCTATTTATTTCTTTCTCCATTTGATTGAATTTAATTTTTTCAGATTCTATTCTATCTTTAAAATTTTTTACTAATTCTTTAGATGAAAAAATATTATTTTCTATCTTTGTTATTGTAGATATAAGATCATCTACTATCTTTGAATTTAAATTGGTTAGTTCATCATATTTCTTATAAACTTCTGAAATAGAATTTAACTCATCATAAAAATTGAATTGTTTTTCGATTATTTCATTTACGATGGTATCTATAACTTCTATTAATTGTCTTGCTTCTTTTTTTTCTTCAAGTTCTATTTCAGTTTTCTTTAATTTTTTTTCCAATAGATTTACCTCTTTTTTTACTGAATTTTCTTTGTTAGATATATTTTCTCTTTCTAGTTTTAAATTAGCTATCAATGTATCTTTATCATTAATAGAACTACTACATATTGGACATGTATCACTATTTTGTATATACTCAATGCTATTAGTCTGAATTTCATATAATAGCTGATTGGAGGTAAGAAGTTTTTTATGTTCTTCCAATATGGCTAGTATTGATATTCTTTCTTTATCAACCTTTTCTAATTCAATTTGTTTTTTTTCTTTAACTTTTTTAAGTTCTTCTACATTATTTATTGATATCTTGTGAATATCTATATTTAACTTTTCATTTGATTTTAATATCAAATTTTTTATTTGTTTTTCATCATTATCTATTTCTTTTAATATATCACCAGCTTTTATAATACTATCTTTTGGTGGATATTCTTGTAGCTCCTTAAAAAGTTCTGTAATTTTAGAATTTAACAAAATTATTTTATCTTGAAAATCTTTAATTCTATTTTCTTGTATTAATAAATTTTCTTTTTTATAAGTATATATTTTTTCAAGATATTCTAAATCCTTTTTGTATTTCTCTATATTTTCGATATATTTTTTGATTTCATCTAATTGCTCTTTAAGAGGAAATTTAATTAAACTTTCTTTATCATTTTTTATTTCTTCCAATTTTAATTCCAGTTTTTTTTCTTTTTCCTTTAAAATTTGTTTTTGTTTTTCTACTTCATTTTCTTCTGTTAAAAGACTTCCTATTTGTATTTTTAAATCCTTAATCTCTTCGTTAACACCATTAACTTGATTCCTTAAATTTTTCTTTATATGATCGTCAAAATCATTTAATCCGAATAAGTTCTTGATCAATTCTCTTAGTTCACTTGGATCTGCAAGTGCAAGTTTATCTACTTCTTTTTGTCTAATATATACAGTTTTTTCAATCACTTCTGGATATACTCCCAAAAGTGATTCAATTTCTTGATTAACAATATTTGGGCCTCTACAAATTTGAATAAAGTTCTCTTCATTTTTCTCTTTCTTAAATAGCAATGCAGAAGATTTTACTGAATCATTTTGGGGATTCTGAAATGAATTTCTTTTTTTTGTAACTTCTATTGTTCTTATTACTCTATATAGAACATCACTAATTTCAAATGTAATAGCTACTTCACATTTAGATTCTCCTGTTTTAATCAGGGATTTTCTGTCTCTTTCCACTATAAGATGTTCGCCAAGAAGACCCCATAGAATGGACTCTATTATACTTGTTTTACCCATTGAATTTTTACCTTTAATAAAAAAAAATCCCTCTCCCAAATATCCCTCATATGGTATTGAGATATTATCAAATGGTTTGAAATTTTTTGATTCTATTTTCAAAATTTTCATAAAAATCACTATTGGTTTTTTAAGGATTCAAAGAAAAGTTTTGCAAGCGTGTCTGCATTTAAATTATGTCTTTTTAGATCATCTTTTCTAGTGGAAGTAATATATTTTTTAAATTCTTTCTCTGGATCTTCTATTAAGTATTCAATAAATATATTATCTTGTTCAATTTGTTTTATAATATTATCATCATAATATTTTGGTGTTTCTAGAATAAATTCTACTATATTATACTCATTGCTATTTAATGTGATTTTATTTAGATAAGATGAGATTTCATTGATATTGAAAAATGAGCCATAACTTCTATTACCATTTATAGTAATTTTAACTCTAGCAGCAGTTTGATAATTATAAGGTATATTAAGTCCATTTTTCTCAAATATATTTTTAATACGATCGATAACCATAAAATTAGTATCATCTGAAAAAATTTCTATATCATCCCGTACTATTTTTCTCTGTTGTGGTAAAAGTTTTGGGATTACTCTAATTTTAGGTTTAGAAAAAGAATCATCAATATCTATCATTAAATAACCCTTTTGATAAGATTCTTCACTAAAACTCCACAATTCTGTTGATCCAGCGTACCATGCATTATCACTGACTTGTTGCATTTTATGATTATCTCCAAGCCCGATGTAATCATAATTTCCCATCAAAAAGTTACTATGCAATGTATGGTTTTCTATCATTCCATGAGCTAACCCTACATTTATCATATTAGGATCTATGTTATTGTTTTGTAATGAGATCCAACTTTCATATTTTGATAATAATTGTGGCAAGTCATTAGATTCTATCGATGGATGTCCATGAATTCTTAAATTTAGATTTGAAAAATCCTTGAATAAAGGTTGTTGATTTCTTATACTGTCTCTTATATCAAAATAAGTAAAAAGATACACGTTATCAAATAAAATGGCGTATTCAGTTAATGGTGAAATTCTATATTGCATATAACGACCATGATTTCCATCAATTATAACGATTGGAATATTATTTTGATATAATTTTTTGAATGTCTCTGCAGCTACCTTTCTTGCAAATTCTGGTGGTGGAGAAGGATCAGTTCCTGATGGAGTATCAAAAAAATCTCCGCTATGAATTATGATATCAGGTTTTTCACCTTTGTCAAGATTTATTATTTCATCTATAAATAACCTCCAAGAATTATAAAAATCATCTTCTAGTGGTTTAGTCTCTTGATTAATAATCGAAGCTCTAGTTCTTTTTGGTCTCTTTCCAAGATGGGTATCAGAAATGTGAATTATTCTCATATTAGTAGCATTTGGTTTTGGAGAAAGAAATAATTAAGTTACAAATGATAATAATAATATAATAATTAAAAATCATAATTATCCTGAGTATAAGTTAAACTATTAGATATACTCTTTTTTTTATAAGAAAGTAATTTATTTTCTTTTACAAATGTCTCTGATGAATTAAAAACATTTAGAAAAAGTGGAGTACCTGCAAAAGAAAGAGGTGACATGGGTCCTTGACTCATAAAAGAATATTTTCTTGATTTAGTACTAAATGAACTTGCAGGATCAGTAAATGATTGATATAGTTTAAGTGCATTATGATCAGATACTAATTCTTTTAGAGTAGCCAAATCACTTCCTAAAGATAAGCCAAAACCACAGAACATTATTCTTAATTGTTGAAGAATATCTTTATGTAAACTTGAAAGTGAAGTGCTGATAAACATCCATCCTAATCCATATTTTCTAGTTGTTCTTACTGCATCCAAGAGAGTAAGTCTTAAATTTTCAAAATCAGAGTTTTCATATTTTTCCCTTCTTGCAAATCGATGTGCTTCATCGAGTACAACTAAAGTATTTAGTGAAATATTTTGTTGCCAACTTTTCTCTCCTAAATTGATTAAACCATACAAGATTCTTTTTAGAATTAATGCCTGTATAGTTTCATTCCAATAATCTAATTTTAGATGATGAGCACTTTGTAAGGAGAGGTCTACTATAACTAAAGGTTTTTCATCATTGGTAAATCTTTTTAGTAGAGAATCTACAGTTTGTGCACCTGGTCTATAATGAAATAATTGACAAATAGGCTTCCAAAATCTTTCATATAAATAATTTTCATCTATTTCTGAAAGGACTGTATTTAGTCTTGCTCTTGGTTCAGAGGTAGAATATATTAATAGCTGAATATTAGGATTACGCAAGATATCAAGTATTTGTTGAAATGATTCGAATTCAACAAGATTAGTAAGACTTATGTGTAATCTATTTTTTATTTCATTTATTAAGACATTAACTGCATCTCGTTTATTTTCTCCCTTAATAGACAGATTTGGAAAAAATGAAGATTCGTATAAGATTTCTTCAAATAATTCCCATCTATCTAAGATTAAGTTTCTTATATTGACTATTTCAAATTTCTTTCCTAATGAGTTTAGTAATTCTTTAATATTTAAACTAAAGTCATTATTTTTTAGTCTATGACTTAATCCATTAGAGTTATCTAACATTACATCTTTAGAAAATTCACCTACTGGATCAAATACAAAAAGTCCCATTTCCGGATATTTGGAATACGCCATTAGAATCATCTTTGCTAAAGTTGACTTACCAGAGCCAGTTGTACCAAATATACCTAAGTGATATGCTTCTCCTGCACCATCAATTCCATCTCCAAAATGTTTAAACCACATAGGTAATTTAGTTTGTGATCCATATACATATCCTAGATAAAATATTTTATCTAAATATTTTTCAAGTAATAAATTTAGTATATTATCATTTGTTACATGTATATAAGTTCCTGTAGCCGGCACGGTCCCTAACAAACTAGTCTCAAAGAAATCCTCATCTTTATTATTACTAAAAACTGCACTACATAACAGTTTTCCTACATGTGTATCTTGAATTCCACTTATAGGATTCACTAAGCCTCTTTGTCTAGCAACAGACTTTATAGTCGGATCTTCTAGAAGTACATTTTTGAGTTCTATTTCTGTAATTTGTCCTAAAGAATAGTGAGATTTAGATTCTTGTATATATCTAAAAATTACAAGTTCTCCTATTAATTTTTTAGTTACAGCATTTTGTAATATATTCAAACTTATTTCACTGGTTGATGAGGGAGATCCGATAGTACCAATTGGTTCAGTATGGGATAAGAGTTGGTTTAATTTTATATCACAATTCAAATATGAATCATTATTTTTAATATTATTATTATTATTGTTTATATTATTTGCAACCATATCTTCTATCACATTCCACTTTCTGTTCTGTATGAATGCATAATAAAAATGATATCAGATATACTTTCATCATTTTTTTCAAATTCAGTCATGCTTCTTGTCAAGACCTGTTTGTATGCAGGAATAGCAGGTGCAATATGTTTAACCATTCTGTCGGCAAGATAAAGAGGATAAGGCTCCATAATAGAAGGAATAGAACATTGGTTTTTGATTGATTGAAGTAATGCATATAATCTATTACTATCATTTGCTACAGAAGATGAAATCTCAATTCTAATAGCTGGAGACCATTTGTAAGGTTTGTAATATATAACATGTAATCCTTTAATTTTATCAATAACTTTTACCATTAAATCTTCAAGTTCATCATTATATTTACCATTATCAATATTAGGAAGTTTCTTATGCCAATTTTCTTGTAATGCAAATGGTTTGGGAATTGTATATTCTCCTTCGTTTAAAATTAAAGTTAAAATAGCTCTATCATCATAATCTGTAGGCCATTCAAAAAGATCTCCAATATCATTTCTTGAAGTGTATTTAGGAATTCCTACCCACTGCCTTTTATTATCGTTTGATTCTAAAATTTTATTATAAGATAACAAGAAATTCTTATAATTATCTCGTATTTGATTTGCTGTAACACTTTTTCGTTTTTCAATAAAATCTATAGCTTTATACATATGAATAAGTCCAGTAGTAAGAGATCCATCTAAAAAGATTAACTCATATGGTGCCGATGCTGCAAGGTTTAGCTCCATTTCTATCATTAATCCTCTTGCTGCAATCATGTTTTCAGGATCATGTCTTTCTGGATTTATGAAAACATTATGATTAGGAGAATCCCATTCTCCTTTTTGATATGTAGACATTAACCCTTCTACTCCAACAGTGGCAATAGCTATGAGATCTGTCCCTAATAGACGTTCAATTGCAAAAGCTCCATCGATACCACAAGAAGTTAAGATTTTATGCGATTTAATTTCTGTATCTTTTCCTAAAATCTCCGATCTATCTAATTGAGAACGAAAATAATGTCGTTTTTTCTTGATTATATCAAAAGAACTTACTAGATCATTACTTATTTGCGTTGTTTTTGATAACATCTCTTCAACTAATGAAGCAGGAATATCTAAAAATGGAAAATTAGTAATAGGACTAGTAGTAGAAGAAGAAGGTATATTGATATCACTCATACAATATCATTTATTTTAATTTTATTTAATGTTAATGCCTATTTTATATAGAAAATTTAAATAATTTAATTTATTATTAGACACAAATAACAATTATAAATAATAAAGATAGATTATTATTTATTATGATATTAGGAGAGTATTTTCAAATTTATCAAAAGAGTTCTTTAGGAATATAGTCGTATCTGCAAGATCCTGTTATTGAGTCTCCCTCTTGATGATTAAAATCTGCTATTACATCGTCAGAATCACAAATAAAACTATCTGCACCTCCACCACCTTCTAGCATATCTGCACCTTTACCGCCTTCTAATTTATCATTACCTTCTCCTCCGTTTAATGTATCATTTCCTAGGTAACCTTTCAGATTATCATCACCTTCACCTCCTTCTAATATATCATTTCCTCTATCACCCTTCAGATTATCATCACCTTCATCTCCTTCTAATATATCATCACCGAACCATCCATCTAATTTATCGTTTCCTTCTCCTCCTTCAATTTGATCATTTCCTTCTCTACCAGTAATTTTATCATTATTAGATGTTCCTTCCAATGATATTATTTGAGAATTAGCAAATTCTATTGTAAAAAAATTCGATATTAATATCCCCAAAAAAGTTACAATAGTTATTTTTAATATATTCTCCATTTTATAGCATATAATATCAATTTATATATATTTATAGACAACTATAATAGAGATATTTATATTTCTAGCTTATTATTAAAATGAGATTTTTATCTATCTTTCAATTTATAGAAAGTGTAAATAAAATAAAATAATAACATCAACCTTCACTAAAAGGTGAGAGTATAAAAATATTCTATTTAATTTTAATCTGTAATAAATTGTGAAACATATAAAATAAGAATAAAATTGGAAAATATTAAATAAACCTATCACAAAAAGATGTATAATAATTAGATAGAAAATTAGAAAAGAAAAGAGATGGGTTAGTCTGCGGTATACTCCTTCTGATATAATTGACCTTACTGCAGCTAAATATCTTTTGCCTTATACCTTCTATTAAAATATTTTATATCTTCTTAAATTTGTATATAACCATTAATAGAAAGTAAAAATTATTAAGATTTGATTAAATAATGATTATGGTAATCCATTAGTTTTCTAACTGAATTATTTTTACAGGATAAATAAAAGATGATCTAAAGATACAGATAATTATCTTAATAAATAAATAAATAAGAATTATGCTGGTGCAAACCCATGATAATATGGAATTTGTGCAAATTCATCTATAGGTTCAGTAAGGGATATTAAATATCCGTCTGGATCTCGTATGATTGTATTTTTTCCTGTTTCATCTTCAGATAATTTTTTATGAAAATCAACTTTTCTTTGAGTTAATTTATCATATATAGTATTTAGATCAATGACAGAAAAAGTTATGATTACTGAACTCTTGTTATTCTTATTAGATCCTGTCTTATCTAATTCAATTATAAGTTTAGTATTGGTAGAATCTTTTTTTGAAAATTCTATTTTATCTTCACTTTCTTTATTGACTCTCAAGTTTAGAATATCACGGTAAAATTCTACTGATCTTTTTATATCTGAAACTAACAATGTAATTCCTTCTATTTTATTTAGCATAACTGTCATTACAATATTCTTTTTATTAAATTTAATGTTATTAAAAAATATTTACCAATGTACTAAAAATTTTAGAAAAGAGAATAAAGAATAACAGACTTGACAATATGAATAGATGATTAAAATAATTCTAATAGAATAATATACAGATTTTATCTATATTCTAATTTCTTTACGTTTATTTAGTTTGAATATGAATTGTAACTATAATAGCAAGATATTACAATAATGTATCAGAATATTTTCCAGTAGAAATAGAAGGGTAGATTATCTATTTAGTCAATTATAATAATTTTTTTGTAGTTTTTTTTAAGTTTTAATTGAAATTTAAATCTTAAACTAGTTTAAGCAATACTATGACCATATATTCTGTTTTATAATCGTCTCTATTTCAATGCTAATGTTGGATTAGATAAATTCTACATATCATTTAATAAATCAAATAACTTTATTAGAGAGATTTGATCCTGTTGTTGATCTTTAATGGTTTGTAACTAACTATACTTTTACTCCCTTGCTCACTTGCATATTTAAAAACTATCTTTGGTATATTACAATTATGAATGAATCAAACATAATAGAAAAGGAACAACATAGTGGAAATTATATTGATCTCCTTCTCTACCGATTACCTAGAAGTAATCATCAGGCAATGGTGCAGCTCAATAACCAAGTTACTGACACTTTTAAGAAATATGGGATTCTGCGTTGGGAAATTTTTCAGCTCAACACTAATGAAAACATGGGTCCCTTTGTCAATATAGCCAAAACTCTTTCAGCTGACCAGGATGAGGAAGTTTGGGTGGAAATAATATCATATATAGACCGCAAGCACAGAGATGAATTTGTGACAAAGATGCAAAATGATAAAAGTATGGACTCAATTTTCCAACAATTTACAGATCTCATCACTCCTGGATCAAGTGTAAATATGGGAGGATTCAGTCGCCTCAGGTTCTAGATGATTTGAAAATGGAATCAATAGAAACATGAATCAAAGTTGAAAACTGTAAGTATGTGACGAATCTTTATAGAAAGAGAGATTGATATTATATTGATAAATTATCTATATCTTGAAAGTTTTCTGGTATTCATCATCATTTGTTGTTCTATAATTTCTAGTATGGGATTTATACTTCCTGTCAATGCACAAAACATTAGAGATAATAGTGAGAAAAAAATAGACTATACACATCATAAGACTACAGTTAACGGGATCATTATGCATTATGTAATAGGTGGTAAAGGAGATCCTATTGTTTTATTGCATGGATGGCCACAAACATGGTATGAATGGCGACACATTATTACCCAATTAATAGCTAACAACTATACAGTAATAGCACCAGATATGAGAGGCCTAGGAGATTCAGGAAAGCCACAAACTGGATACGATACAAAAACAGTTGCAGAAGATATTTATCAATTAGTAAAGAAATTGGGTTTTAGTAAAATCTATCTTGTAGCTCATGATTTAGGAGGACCAGTTGCATATTCTTATGCAGCTGCACATCCTCAAGATGTACGTAAAATGGTTATACTTGATACTCTTTTACCAGGTTTTGGATTAGAAGAAGCAGGAAACTTTTTAACAAATGGATTATGGCATTTTTCATTTCATGCTGTAAGGGATCTTCCAGAGAAATTGATTGATGGAAAAGAAGACGTATACCTTAATTGGTTTTATGATTATGGATCTTATAATCAGTCTGCAATAACATCAGAAGATAGAGAAGAGTACATTAAACAATATTCTAAACCTGGTGCAATGCGTGCAGGTTTTGAATACTATAGAGCAGTGTTTGAAGATGCAAAACAAAACAAAGAATACGGAAAAGAACAACTAGAGGTTCCTATATTAACAATAGGTGGAGAATCAGCCTTAGGTAACTTGACTACAATTTCATTTCAAAAGGTTGCAAACAATTTTATTGGGATAACGTTACCAAATACAGGACATTTTATCCCGGAAGAAAGACCAAATTTTCTGATAAAACAGATACTTGATTTTTTCAAATAATCTTTTTTATCTTTATAGATTTTGTTAATTTCAATTTCTTTCATTTCACTTCTTATGTTTATTTTTGAACTATTATTATATTTTTAGTAACAAATTAATTTTTTCAGTCTTTGGCTTTTAAAATAAGTTTATATTATAATAGAACACAGGAATTAGAGCATAATCATATAACTAGCATGAAAAGAGATTGTATCAATTTAATGTAAATTCACCTCCTTCTTTAATTGAATAATAAAATAATTATCTTAAATATTGTATCATCATATATGAAATTTAAGAATTGTAACCAGTTACTTATATGAAATAAATTATCTTCATTTTACCCTTGGAATACTGATTGACTCGTCCATCAAACTTTTTTTGTAATGGTGAATATAGATGATGTTTCAATCCAATTATACTTCATGCCCCTTGGTACCATGTACCTCCATCAGTGTAAACAGTATATTTCTATATTTCTCAAATAATGATCTCATGAATCTTTCAGTAACAAGTATGTTTCTCTCTTCTAAGATATATATTCTGAGCAATTAACTGTGTACCGGTTCTATACAAATCCACAACTAGAAATGTTGATTACCTATCTTAATGAATTACAGTTTTATCTATTATAAAAACAGATACTCTTTTACGTTTGTTTGTAAATTGGAAATTCTACAAATACCTTAATCCAGTTCCTTACACAAAAACTTCTTTTTTCATTTCTAAAGATAACTAATGCTCAGATATATATTACGTAAAATGAGACCAAAAAGAAGGTAACTAAATCTATTTCCTTAAATTACACAGCCGATTAAAGCCATTGAATAAAATAAGAAAAATGATAAAATGAAAGAAGACAATGCTTTATTGCAACAACAGTATTAGGATTTATCAACTAAACTATTCTGATATTTGCTAGAATACAGACGAATGGATGGAATAAAAGAAGATGTATATACATATAGTTGTTTTTGAACCATTAACCAAAATAATAAAAATGAAAATAAGCAGGATTAATTTTGTATTCCTCAAAAAAAAATAAATAAAAAAAAGATATTATTTCTTTAAAATTATACGACCAACAATTGTTCCTACCAAAGTAAAAGAACCAATGATTGCAGCAACAAATACTGTATCTGCTACTGATGCTAATCGTTCACCTACGACTCCCATGAATATTGAATATATAAGAATAATAAATCCAATCAATGCAAATAGCCCCAAAACTATGGATTTAATTTCATTATTTTGATCATCTCTTTTATAGCCATCAGCAGAAGACTTGTTAGATATGTTTTCAGCCATTTTCAATAATAGTATGAAATTTAATAATATAAAAACAATTGTTGAAAATTAATATAACTATAATATATAATTACAATCTACCTTATTAATATAGATAAAACTTAATTTTACGGTATTTTTATATCCCTCTAATATTTATACCAAGATGAAACAATCGATAAAATTACAGAATGAATAAGCAAATAGTTTAAAATAATGAAATTTAAAAAATATTGTGGATACTGAACCAATAATTGAAATTCGAAAATTAAAGGAGATTAATATTGAAGGTGGTATTGTATTTGATGGTTTCCACAATATTGGTCTTACTAGTACTATTGCTTGTGGATGTTTTATCAATTCTTTAAAAACTGAATTAGTAGGTATCCTGGATTCTTCTCTTTTCTCTCCCATGTCCGTAATCTATGATGGTAAACCAAATTTTCCAGCTAGAATCTATGCAAATGAAGAAAAAAAATTAGGATTCTTTGTTTCTGAACTAGTTTTAGATCCATCAGCATATAGACCAGTAGCTGATATCATATTGAGATGGTCTAAAGATAATAAATGCAAGACAATAATAAGTATCGCAGGCAAGGCAATTGAAAAAGAAGATGGAATAACAACAAAAGAAGAAGAAGAAGAAAAGGAACCTTCTCTTAAGGTTATTTCAAATTCTCCAATTATAATGAAGGAAGTAGATGATGTAGGAATTTTGTCTTTGAAAAATGGAACGATTAACGGAATTCCTGGAATTCTTTTGAATGAATCAAATTGGAAGAATATTGACGTCATTGTATTTATTGTTGATGTCATAGCTGGCGTGCCTGATTTTAGGGCAGCAGCAAATGTTGTTCAGGCTATCAGTAAAATTGTTCCTGAAGCTTATTGTGAAATACAGCTATTGATTAAAGAAGCTGAGAATATAGAAAATAATTTAAAAATGATAAATAGTCAAGCATCCAATAAATTTGAAAAGCAGATGTATAGATAGATAAATTTATTATTTTACAAAATCAGCAAATTCTTTCTTTTAATGTCTTATCGTACATCATATAACTCTTAACAATTTTTCTTGATGTTTATGATTATACATTACAAAAATACATATTTTTTAACAATAGTCAGTATATTAAGCAATATTTCAATTATAAATAATATAGTTAAATATCATCAATTCTTCAAAAATATGAGATGGAACAAATTCTATTTGGTGCCTTTGCTATACATAATCCTGAATCTTGTCCTATGAACAATGTGGAGGCTAAAAAAGTATTTCTTGAAATCAAAGATAAACTAGAACAAAATAAATCAAAATATGGAGTAAAAAAAATTGAATCTTTCTATATGTCAGTCCTTGAACATGAATGGATGATAATTTTTGAAGCTAACAGTGCTCATGATATAGAGAGTCTATGCATTGAGGCAGGAATCGCATCTTTTAATACCGTAAAAATTGTAGCTCTCAGAAAATATGAAGATGTACAAAACAAAATTAAAAAATGAAGATACTAATATCATAATGATAATTCATAAGTTAATTATTTATTTTTCTTTTTTTCCAAAATCCAATTATTATGATGATTACTCCGATAATAACTCCAAAAAGTGAAAAGACATAAGAGTTAGTAATTATAAAACAATTTCTTTGAAGGTTGACAATTGTCAAATCGACAATGGTATTATTTTGAGGATCAATCTCAAATTGTGAATTGTAATATTGGGATAATTGTGTTAGACAATTAAAACTTTGCAAATATAAATAGATACTTAATAATGCACTAATTATTAACATAAACGAACCAATAGTATAATATTTATACCTTCTAGCGGTAATTAAGTAAAATAATAATTTTAATGATTTCAATTTGTTAAGTGTGATAATTAAAGTGTCATATAAATAAAGTTCATGTTAATTATTTTGATGAATTAGAAATATTTATTTCGTAATTTTATATAACCGTTATTATAATTATATTTGTAGCTTTTATATAGTTGGGTATAAACAAACGCGAATTTGAATAAACTACTATTTTGAATATAATAGAATTGAAGGAATATTATTATTTTTTTCTTTGTTTATACCTTTATTTTCAAATAGAAATTCATTTTCTTTTTCTCTATATGATTAACTTTTTATTAGATTGTTGGTTGTTAACTATAAAAATGATAAATAAAAAAATTTATAGCACATTAGACCTCTGCATTTTTTCATTTTCTCAAAATTTTATCTCATTTATCAATAAAAATAAAAAAAGAAACGTCTCTCCTCATCATTACTAAATAATAATAAGAAATTACTTTAGTTTAATAATTTATAATTTGAGAATATCTAAAATATAATATTTTAGATTCAATGTGAACTATGAGAAAAAGGATAATAATCAAACTATATCAAATGTTTTTGAATATTGAAAAGTTCAAAGAAACATTCGCAAAGCAATAAAAGAAAATATTTGCTTATAGAATTATATAAATTCTATATTTTATTATGGTCCACCAGTGCCTAGGTCGACTTCTCCTTCACCATTAGGATCAGTTTGACCTTCAGTCATTCCACTTGTATCATTTCCTAAACCTTCAGTCATTCCACCGGTATCTTCACTTTCTCCTTGTGCATATACTAGGGTTGCATTAGAAGCCCATTGTGAAGCATTTTGACCTGACATTGTATCATTAATTGAACCTTCCGGAGTAATTGCACCTTCTTGTGCTAATACATTTACAAATGCTATTGTTGATATTCCTGTTGCTGCAATTAAAGCAAATGCAAGAATAGATGAAACTGTTATTGTTAGATAAATTTTTGATTCCATATCGTTTCTATTTAAAAAGAATATTATTTATCAATTATACAATTTCTCATTGAGCATGAAATATGATAGTTAGACAAATTAATTACCATAGCCCTCTTTCTCTTCTATTTGACAACAAATCAAATAATTTGGAAAGAAGAATGACATGACATTTTTTTCTTCAACCTAATTGCGGCTTTCGATCTCCGAATCTGGATAATAGGTGTAAAAATTGTTTGATATACTCTATAATACGTGAAGATTACAATTACTTTTATAATTTTTAAATTTTGTTCTGTTAAAGAATTATGAAAGGAAATAAAGAAAACAGCGATAGATTTAGGTATTACCGCTACTGTTTTTCTTGAATAAGCCCTTAGAGAAAAATTATCCTAACATAAAAAATAGTCAATTATAAATGACATTAAGTAAATATAAAAAAATAAAATAGAAGAAGAAACTATTACATTTTAAAAAAACTGTTTTTGCTTTCTTATGAAGATAAGGATATTATACAATAATTCGATTTAATTATTTGTCATAGTCTAAATAAAATTATCAAAATAATAATTATGATATAACTATTAAATCATATTGGAATTCAGGATAAAGATATTATTAATATTACAATGATCATTAAAAATAAAATTGTTTATTTATAATTATACTTAATCTACTACTCTTTCCTTTGCTTTTTCTGCTTCGTATTCTGCACCAGTATCTCTATCAGGATCTTCAATCTTTTTACCTAATGCTTTTGCTCCTGCTTTTATTTTATCATCTAGACCAACATCTTCTTCTGTTTCGATTTTAATGTCTTTATCGTTTTCCATTGTAATTGATATTGCATGATGATATATATCAATTATATTCAGTAATTGTAACTTTTGTTCGATATGATGAAATGCTGTTTTCTAGAATATTGTTCCTATTTTATTATAACTAAGATATGTCAAAAAAAAGAAAGGTTTTATTATACTTTTGTCATACCTTCTTTTCTGTATTTTGCTTTTGCTTCTTCTGTATCTGTTCCTGTCTTTCCACCTTCTGCAATTTCAGTATCTGAATCTCTTTTTACTGCAGTAGGCTCATGAGATGTAATCTTTTCTGGTGACATTGGATCTTTTCCTTTATAATTTTTCTTGTTTTCTTCTTCTGAAGATGTCATATAATAAATAATGAAATATCTTATTTAACAATTAAATAAAAACGGATATTAAAAAGGAGGCAAAACTACAATTTACAATATACAAATTTTTCTAAATAGCTCCACCTTCTCTGTAGGAACATATAAATATTATTGTTAAGCAAATTGTTTATTAATATTAGTATACAAAAGTTTATCTTACTATTATTATATCAGTTGCTATTTTTATCTATATTTCTCCATTGTATATGTTCTTCTTTTCTTCTACGGCAACAATTGTTGATCATCATTAAAATTTCCTCTTTGGGTCCTAGTCTTTAATAGATTCATCATTATCATATCCATTTTAGATTGACGATCCTTTGTTGTTATTGTGATGAGTACAAGTTATTAGTTATATGAATATTTTTATATGATTTGTGACTTCTTAACGATAGAGGGAAAAAAGTTAATTATTATTCATCATCATTTGTTTTCTTGTAAAAAAAATAAAGTTAAGGTTAAAGAGTATTGTTGTATTATTTTGGCATGTATTTTCCAAGCAGTAAAGAGTTTGTCACCAAAACATCATATACCAACAGACTAGCCTTATGTATTATCTAAATGAAAACAATTATGACCCTATCTAATATAATTATATAAATAAGGAATTCTTATAATATATAGGTGTAAGAATTATTTTAGATAGGAAACTTTATGAATTAACCTTAGAAGAATTATTTCCTAAAACATTATTTGATACACCATGTATGTATATTGACAAAAGTAGAGATATTTGGATTGTTACAGAAATGTGTGCTGAATATTTGGAGTCAACAGTAGATGCCATTGTGGTTAAGGACGAAAACAATCCTATTGGGACGATTGGTGGATATGATATATTATTTAATTTACGAAAAAATCCTACAAGTACTTTTTTTCAAACCAAGATAGATGAAATCTTTTTTAAACCTCTTCCTCAAGTCAATGAAAAAATTAAACTGGTTGATTTAATAGAGGGATGGAAAAAAACTAGAAGAGCATTTTCTGTTATTGCTAATCCATATGGCGATTATTTTTCCATCTCTGCAAGGAAATTACTTGAAGTCGGTAAGCAATATAAATCAGGAGTCTCAGTTTCATCTATTCCAAAGAAGAAAATTATTTCTTTTAAAGGATATGAATCGTTGGGTACTATACTTGATATAATGTTTAAAAACTATACTAGAAAAATCTTATTAGAAAACTCTAATCAATTTATCAGTGATAGACTAATACTTGGTGAAATTTCCAATCTCTTGAAATTTCAAGAGATAGATAACCTATTGGATATGCCTATTAATCAATTTAAATTTGAATATGCAAAAAAAATTACAACTGATCTAACTCTTAATCAAATTTGTTTGATAATGGATAAAATGGATCATCCTTGTATATTGTATCAAGATTCAATAGTAACTCCTTGGGATATATGTCTTATTTTGCTTTCAGAGAGTTTGACAGAATTTACTGGTAAAACATATTTACAAAAAAAAATATGTCCACATTGTGGAAAAGAAATAGATTAACAAATTCTATCTAAATTTTAGATCTCAAATCTCATTTATATTTACTAACTAACTAAATGTACAATTGATGATTACAAAAAATTTAGTAATTATTATTATTTGTTATTGAGAATAATTAATTAAACTAAAATTTCCCATTGTCGTCATTATTATAAGGTTCATTATTGAAATATACGATTTTTGGTACTTAGTTATAGCATCAATTTTTCTTTTTAATGTTTTTATGCTATTATTTTCAAAATTATTATTGCTATTATTATGATCGTCATTGTTATTATTACATTCAATATTTCTAAAATCTTTTTGTAATAACTGTGGTTTTTTATTTTTATCTGCTGTTTTGATATAACTAAGAGATTTTATTTTTGCTTGACATTTTTCTAGTCTTTTATTTATAAATCAAAATGTTCGATTATGAAATAAAAGGTTTATGTATAAACCCGTGAATGGAATGGAGGGGATGGGATTCGAACCCATGACCACCTGCGTGTAAGGCAGGTATCCTAACCAGTCTAGACAACCCCTCCGTTATTGATATGATTCAGTTATAACTAATATATTAATTATGATAAAGCTGTTTACTTTGTTAATA
>DASSVK010000010.1:0-16941 GCA_035706205.1 Nitrososphaeraceae archaeon
TTAGGATATCAAAGAATAAATATGTTTTAAAAAAATTTCTTTTGGACTTTCTTTGCAAACATAACATTCTTCTCCTATTTCAGGATGAATTTCTGCTAACACTGTGTAATTTATTCTTGATGCAGTCATAAAACAAACCCTAAAATCGTTTGATGATGATGTTGTATCTTGTTGTACTTTTTTTGACATTTCATATAATTTTTGATAAAGTTCAAAACCATCCATTACGGACATTCTAAAACCAATAAGAACAAGATCATAGTCTTCAGGTTTAAAGTTTTGTTCTATTATATAAGGATCATTTATTAAAGTTAAATTGAAATCTTCCTCTTCTTCCAACCATTTCTTATATCTCAAAGTAGTATCAACATCATCATCAACTATTAAGATATTTTTCATTAAATATTATATAATATATGTAGAGAAGTAAAAAAACAATTCCCTATAAATGAGAACTAAAGTTCTACTTTTGACTTGGTTATTTATTACTCTTAAGCATTAGTTTAGGTGTAAAATATTTAAAAAGGCAGAGTTTATGATAAATATCATAATAATCTGGTATTGTATTAAAATTGGTTTGCTCGTATGCCGATCTGTTAAGATCCAATGCCTTAAACTTTTATACTTATTATAAAAATATATCAATTAGCATACCTTTTAAAAAATTATAGTAATTTTAGAGGTTGATCTTTGTTGATACAAAATTTTTCAATGCATTTTATTCTATACTATTTCTTTTAAATACATATTAAAAAAGAAAAATTTCTAGACCATTAACGAATTTTTTATTTAAAAACCATGAAACACCTTATATTTAGAATTGTAATTAAACCATATAGTATAGATACGAACAACAGTAGATCTAATATTTTAAAGGATACCTCTTATGAGGATAAACTTTAAGGGGTTTTATACTATCTGTATCTTTAATCTCACTTTTTATATATATTATCACTAGCTATACCATACCTTCATGATCATTTTTTGAAGCTCTGCAGATTAACTGCTATACGATACCTCCAGTCTATTGTCGTGTCATTTCTATTTCATCAAATTTACTCAAGGCAGTAGTATTCAAAGTATAGTTAATAAGTATGCCAGGAAAATCTCTTGACCATCTCAATATGACATCCATATTTGGATCATCATAATTCAATCAGCGATATCACATTATACATCCATGGATTTCTTTTCTTTCTAGTTCTTCTGTTTATTTCTATATTCGCTCGATTGGAGAGCCAAGTACAAGGGAGAAACCTTAAATAATTCTTCTAAAATAACTGACCTGAGAATGGAAATTATCTTCGATGAGTATGACATGAGAAAACTGCCACCGAGGATGCGGCTTGACAAAATTACACAAATTTTAAGAAACGAAAGAGACGAATCTATACGATGGGATTCTGTTTGGCTTGCAGGAGAGATAACTGAAGTGATTGACAAAGATGATCCTATTTTTGCTGAAATAGCCGATCTAATGGTCTGGGTTTTGTTTAATGACGATAATGGAATTGTAAAACATGAGGCTGCTTTTCAAATTGGTCTACGAAACATGAAATCTAAAATTCCTGACTTGATTAATTCTATTCTAAATGATAAAAAAGAACTTGTAAGACATGAAGCTATAGAAGCTTTGGGTTTGATGCGAGCCCACGAATGTAAAGAAACGCTGAGAAAGATGCTGGAAGACCCAAGCGATGCAGTTAGGGAAACTGCAGTTTTTGTACTAAAAAGACTTGATAGGCTGACAAATAGAGGAGACTATAAAGGAGAGGCGATACTGTAATAGATCTAATCATTGGTACTGCTCAAGTCTAACATATGAGATTTTTATAGGCTCTATAGGAATTAAGAATTGTCAAAAAGACTTTGACATGGAAGAAGCTATATCTTGGTTGAACTAGTGGCACCGGTTAAGGACTTTTTGCAAAGGTAAACTTTAAGAAAGAAAATCTTATTTTCACCTGGGAAGGTGTATTGAAAAAGGGTAGATATCCTTGCTATGTAGGACGATAGGTGGTTGCAAATAGAAAAATATCAATGGATAGCTCAGCTTTGAAATAATCTTGGCTTGTACAAAAACCATTCTTGCAACCCAAACTCGGATCAAAAATTCCGTAAAAAATGTTGCAATGAAAAATATTAGAAGAGGTGAAGAAGTAACATTTGATTATTCAACTTCAGAAAATGAAAACAGATGGTATTTAATATGTCATTGTGAAAACAAGAATTGTAGACCCATCTTAAGTCCTATAATTCTCACTCTACAGAATTAAAACTGAAGTACAGAGATTTTATTTTTGAATATCTCAAATGATCTAGTATATGTGCTAACCTAGACGATAACAAATGGAAACTAACTGCTATGTCCACTATGGAAGACTAAAAATAATGCAGAGGACCTAATTATAATGAAGATTAAAACTAGCTAAAAGAGAAACAAGCGAGTTACAACATGTAAGTGTGAAAAAATTTTATATAGGAACTCGTACTCAGAACATAGACGGGCTCGCGTTATATGTATAATACTTAATGTTGTCTTTTCTAGATCTAAACCTATAGAATGTTCTTGTTCTTGTTGCTGTAATGTCATTCTATCTATATTATTATAGATACCATAATGATGTTAACATTTTTTTATGGATACTGTTGAGGTAAAGACCAGGATGTGAACGTCTTAATGGTAAGGAAGATGCTAGGTAGAGTATAATTACGAACCTGTAGATGAGCGATGGGCTAGGAAATTTTACGAAAAACTGGAGTCAAACCAATGTTAGTACTAAGAATGGCACGGGACCAAATGAAAATGATATAATAGCACAATGGAATCAAGATATATCAAACTAGAGTGCATCTTACAATATATTATCAAGGATTAATTTAAATAATTCGCAAAAAATACATATTTAATTGAGCAGAACGAAAGATATTGAATCTGCTTTTAAAATAAAGTATAAAATGAAATTTTTGTTCTTCGGATTTATATTTACTATAGCTGCAGCTATAGTGTTTATACATATAATACTGTTTATTACTGATGAGGACAAATACATTGGCACAACCGCAGCAGTTTTGTTGGGATCAGCTTCCTGTTTATTATTGTTTACAATACTTTCGAATACTAGAAATATAGAAGTTCAGAAATTTAAGCTGCTTTTCATAGGAGTAACTCTCTGGTTTCTTGGTGAATTTACCTATTCGTATTATCAAATTGTATTAGATATGGATGTTCCATACCCAAGTCTCGGGGAAATTTTCTATCTTGCAGGCTATGGGCCTCTAATGCTATTTGCCTACAGATCATTTAAGACTATAAACAGAGATGGATTAATAAAACGTAGGGTAATTGCGTTTGTAGTAACACTCGCATCTCTAGTACCTGTAATAATAACTATCATAGTTTTTAGCGAGGAAGTAGATTTTCAATCCCAGTGGCCTGATATTACGATTAGTACCATATATAACTACAGTGATAGTATTTTATTATCTCTTTCGATTCTCATTCTAACAAAGTTACCTAGAAACAATCCTTATATCTATCACTGGATATTATTTACCTCTTTCTTAATATTAACAACTATCACAGATTTTTTCTATTTGAATATAGCGATTATTGATGAAGAATTTCTTTTAGAGACTGAATTGATATGGGAAGCAATGTGGTCGTTCTCCTATCTATGCATTCTTGCCTCATTATTTTGGTATTACAAACTTATTCATATATTAAGCGAAGGCTCTGCAGAAATATATAGTAAGCTGCTAACTTTGCATAGTTCAATAAAAGAAGACTATGAAGCAAAATATCAGAATAATATTTCGGTCAAAGACAAAGATGAACTTCCCAAAGAGGATCAATTGTATAAAGAAAACATACAAGATTTCAAATCGGTTGAGAATCGTATTGATGAAATAATAAAAGGCGCAAAAGACAATATCACTATTTTATTCTGTAATATAAATACCTTGAAAAGAAAAGAAACACAAAGTATCCTAAAATTTTTGAAGAAAAAAACAAGGTCAAATATTTTAGTAAGAATTCTTTTTCCGTTGGGTGTCGATGATAGTATTATTAATAGTTATAGCGAGGTCGCTAATATACGGATCTTTGAAACCAAACTAGAGAATAATGATATCTACATAATATCTGACAATATTAAGTTCCTACAACTTTCTACTAGAGATCCTTTCGATTATGATAAGGAAACAGTGTATGCTGTAACATATTCTGACAATGAAGAGATAACGTATACATACGTAACAACGTTTGAAAAATTGTGGTTACTTCAGACCGTGACGAAATTGGAGATAAGATAAACATCATTTGTCAAATGAACCTACTCAATCATACAACTTTATAGTCGATTTATGAAATGTCCTTACTGCAGTGTTGCTTCGTCTCTGGTATATCTATGATTAGCCAAAAATAAATTTACAAACAAATCCAATTTTCTATTCAGTTAAAAAATAATATAAAGAAAAGATAGATGAATTCTTGTAAAAACTTCGAGATATGACTGGAAAATAAAATTTCTGACTAATTAATATCTCAATTTAAGCATATATATGCGCTTGTTTTATCATCATTTTAGGCTTTTGGTCATTCTTGATAAATTTCCAATTATTGGCATCTTTTTTACAGCATATTTTTCACATTTAGAAAGTGAATGGGAGAAAAAAATTGGTGAAAACTATTTTATTTAAAAACCAATCAAAAACAAAGATCTAATTAGGCGTATAACTGGAATAATTAATAAAAATTGATGATCATGATGATAGTGATAGAAAATGGATTTATTAAATAAATTTTTTATATTAGAATATCTGAATATTACTAGATGTTGAGAGTCGATATCAACGTTATGCCCTGGCGCTCAATCCATAATTCATTTCCCTATCTCCACAAATATTGATCACGTACAAATCAATCCTAAAATAGATAAACTTTTGAATATAGATTTACATCTTTGTTTAAGTTTGACTGAAATAGCTTTAAAATATGATATTATTCTTTTCGTTTTTCTATGATTTTTTCATTTTTAAGAAAACCTCAATATCACTCCTATACCATAACATTCATGACTATCATGATTTGTACATAAGATTAGTAAAAATTTTATTTTTACCTCATATAAAAATATAGTCAAAATAGGTTTTTATTAGTAAAATATGTATATATTGATGATCTTGAATGTATCAATTTTTGTACAAGTTTATTTCTGTGTAGTCTTTAGAAGCCTCAAAAAGTTATCATCAATATTCTTCATTAAATAAAAAAATGTCTATAATTATAAACTTATAATAATTATAGAACTCATAGACTGCTTGATGAATAAATTATGACTATTTGAAAATTTTATAATCTAAAAAATGAATTCATTTAGTAAATGAGGTCAACAGATAGAAATCCAATTATGTTACTTATTTATTTATTAAATTAAAAGTATATAATATTCACAGCTAAATTTATTTTGTTAAATTAAGATCCAAAAAAAAAACAAAATTATCAATCAGGATATTACCAAAATATGTATCTATTATTAATTACTAATTATTCTATTTCCATATCTCCTTTTTGTAAATGTACAGTTAATTTATGCAATTCCATATCTCCTAAACTATTTCCAAAGTTAATTCCACATTCTTTGCATTTGTATTCATAATTTCTCTCTTCTTTATTTTTCTCATTATCTTTTGTTACGATATCCTTATTATCCATTATTTCTTCTTAATCTCTTTTTACAAAAATAGTTGATAAATATTTTAGATAAATTGATCTAGTAATTTTTTTCGAAAACTATTTAATAGTTTAACTCAACGATTAGGCTTTATAGTGAATCTTGTAAGTCAAGAAGAGAAAGAGAAAGAGAAAAAGATCTTTATTGAACGTTTGAATAAATTTATTGAATTTACTCAATCAGAAGTAGACAAAGGTGTAAATCCTGGTGGCCATTATAAGGCAGTATGGACAAGGGATGCAGCTTTTATCCTCAAGGATCAATTTCTATCAGGTCACTTTAAAATAGCACTTCAACAAATTCTTTTAATTTGGTCTAATCAAATAATTACAACAGAAGAACGATCGTTATCTCTCTTATATTGTACTTGGAAAAGAAAGCCTTTATTGTTTGGAAGAGGCTCTCCTGAAATGGATTTTAATCCAATTATTGCAGATGATAATACCTGGAAGAAATTTGAAGGGGCTCTTCCTACTACAATCTACTATGAGAAAGGTTTTTGCGAAGTTTATGGACAAAATCCAGATATTGACTCTATAGCATTAATGATATCCACAACATCATGGATTTTATCCACTCTGTTTGATATAAAAGATAATCCTACTAAATCAGAACCTGTAATTACATTATCACTGAATGAAAGAATGGATAATAGAAGAGAAAATGAAATTCCTTTCTCAAAGTTTTCATTGATTGACATCATTAACTTTTTGATTCCATGTATGCTAAGAGCAATAATATATCTACAAAATAGAGACATAGATGATGATGGATTATTAGAACAGAAACATAATGAAGATTGGATGGATACGACTTTACGTATAGGAAAAGTAGTTTATAGTCAAGCCTGTTGGATTCTTGCATTAAAAAATTTCTCCGTATTACTAAGGCAGATAGGAAACAAAAAAGAGTCAAAAAGGCTAGAAGAAATGACCAACAGAGCAATATCGGCAGTAGAGAGTAAAATGTGGTCTGCAAAGGATGGATGTTATATTGACCTTCTAGAAGCAGATTTACATTTGGATGAGAAGATGCATAATAGACTTATCACACAAGATATATCTCTCTATCTTATTGCATTAACAGAAGAAAATAGCAAAGATACAAGCTATAAACATATAGATAATATAAATATGAAAGATTATTCAACAAAATGCAAGAGTCATATTAATAATATTAATATTAATTTAGACATATATCAACGTGCATTAAGTACTCTGGAAGTATTAAAGAAAAGAGCTTGGAAAAATAATTTACCTTTGGTAACTGAAACAGAAATTACAAAGACAGGACCGTGGCTTCTTAAAATAAATGAGTATCATAATCATACCTTTTGGCCTTGGATAACTGGGATAGAAATGCTTGCAAGAACCAGGTTTGGCAAGATAGATGATTGTAGTCTTTTGCTATCAAAATTTGTATCAAACAATGGTGTACATTCAAATATGCTATACGAATGGGTAAACCCTTTGACTTTTCAAGGCAGTGGTGCATATCCATTTAGGACAGGAATATCGTCTTTAAGGATAGCTGCATTTGAGTCTCTTACACAGAAAGCATTGAATACAACAACAACGATCATCAGATAATTTAAAATCATTTAGGTTGTACAAATACAAATATAAATAAATAAAAAAAATTTCTATAACAATAAAAAGATAACTTTTATCCATTTTATAATTTTAATAACAAATTAATAGGATCAAACAATAAAGAGTAAATTCTTCTATATCATTGATGATATATAGAGATATATTTCAATCAATCAATTAGTATTCATTTACGTAATTTTTATCCTTATAAATGTAGTTGCAGCAGAATTTATACAACGTCAAATTATATTAAATTAAATTTGAGTAGTAATGATAACTCAGAATTAGCAATAATTTTTTGTACAAAAAACTCTGCAGGTACAATTGAAAATTCAATAACCAAAGTTAAACAAAGCAGGTACAATCCAGATATCATAGTTGTTGATGGTTTTTCTACAGATAATACCGTTAAGATAGCCAAAAAAATAGAAGGAACAACTATAATAGAACAACCAATAAAAAAGTTTCCTGGTAAAGGGATTGCAATGAGAGCAGGATTAGAGGAAGTATTAAAAAACCAAAAATATTCAAATCAAAGTAATAATACAAATAATAATAATACCAATAAAAAATACAAAGCTGCTCTTTTTCTTGATGCAGATATAAGAAATCTTACTGGTGAATGGGTTAACTCTTTAGCAGACCCAGTTATGCAAGGAGGATATGATATGACAAGAGGATTTTATGATAGATATCCAAGGGATGCTGCTGTAACAAAGCTTATTGCACAGCCTATGCTTGGTGCTTTTTTTCCAGAAGTATCAATTTTTGAACAACCATTGAGTGGAGAAGTATGTGCCAATATGCGTGTTTGGGAAAGATTGCTAAAAGACAAATATGAAAATAAACCACCTGATGGTTGGGGTATTGATGTTTGGTTTTTAATTGAAGCTGCAATGAATAGCTACATGATTAAAGAAATATACATGGGAAGAAAAGATCATGCTTCTTTTGAAGAGTATAAGGATGATGTTGTAAAATTAAAGAAAATGGCAGAGCAAGTTGCTTTTACTATAATAGACCAAGCAATAAGATACAATAGACTAGAGGAATATAAAAAAGTAATATTGTGATTTGTCTACAAAATAGTAAAATATATATATTATCAACAAAATATTCTGAAATATTTTTCAAATCTATTATATTTTATTTAAATTTTTATTTGTTTGTTTATTTTATTTTCCAATAGTGATTCAATTACCTTTCTAAGATTTTCTTTATATTTTTGCTTTGAGAACTTATTTGTTAAATCACTAATATTTTTTCTCTCGTTATTAAGATCATTTTCCCTCTTATTTTTTATTATTTTGGCAATGATTTCTGTTGCCTGTTCTATTGATTGGTATTGGTAATTTGAAGGAACAAATTCTGCATCACCTTCATTAGGTGTTATAGGAATAAGTCCAGCACTCATTGCCTCAACTATTGATATCCCAAAAGGTTCATCTGGAGTTGGATGAATATATATACTTGATCTTTGTACAATTTCTTGAAGTTCCTCAAAAGCAACATCAGGTTTAATTTTTATATTATCTTTTAGATCATATTTAGCTATTAAATTGTTAAGCTTTTCAAGATAATCATGATCATCTGAGATAATATTTCCTATAATGGTCATATTATAGTAATCAATATTTTCTTTTTCATTTAAATTCTTTCCAATCTCTATTGCATTTTCAATTTTCTTATCAGGACTTATTCTTGAAATAACTAAAATAGAATTGTGATCTTTCTTTGGTGAATTATTGATATTTTTCCTGAAACCGTCACTAAATATCTTAAATTTGCTTATATCTACTGGAGGATAAATAATAGTTGCTATCTCTACCTTACCATTTCCATAAATTTTTTCTATTGCCCGCTTACTAAATTTGGAATTAGTAAGAATAAATGTATTGGTCATCATTTGATCATATCTTTCAATTACCTTGTCAGCAATTATATCTTTTATTTTTTGAGGAAATTCATTGAATGAATCAAAGAATTTTTCCAAAAATAAATAATCTCTTTTCTTTATTAATTGAGGAACTAGAGGATAATGACAATAAGTTATTCTAATAGTAGGAGATCTAGATTTTATGTTAATTTTGTTCTCCTTTTCATTCTCTTGTGAGGAATAATTTCTATTATATTCTCTGTTTACTTTATAATAAGGAAATAGATCTCCATGTGTGTTGATTATTAAATCATAGTCTTCATCATTAAATCTACTTTTATTTATTTTATTATTTATTTCATTATTTTCGCCATTATCATTCTTATTTTTCTCTTGTTTATTTTTTCTAATCCCTTCTATATTAAGAAGAGAATACATATCTAATATTTCTATTTTATTAAATTTCCATAGATTTGATGGACCATTTCCAAAATCTCTTTCTGCTTCCTTTAAATTTGGTTTTTGCAGTGTTGCCAAATCGACAATAAAATTCATCTCATTTAGTAATTCTATCGTTGCAAAAGCTAAACGTTCACTACCTCCGCCAGCATTGAGATTATCATGAACTACTTTCGCTCTTTTCATTTATCTAAAAACTCCTTAGTAATGAGAATACATCGTCATTATATAATTAAGTTTTACAGTTAGCATTAGAGTCGGAATACTATTAAAGCATAAGATAAAAAAATATCTTATCTATATACTTGACTATTTTTATATTCAGAAATCTAATCGATTAATCAAAAAGTAAATATTTTTTTTTCTTAGTATATGTTAAAATTCAATAATGAATCCTACTAAACATAAGATTCTAACTGAGGATACTAATTCCGACCTAGGCGCTTAACACCTTTAATGACGCTTTATATTTTTCTAATCCTAATAATAAAGTATAGGAATGTATAATCTAATTTATATCAGTCCCCACAAATGTTTTTGTTATATATTAGATCACCTAAAACAAAAAATAATAATAGCAAAAAAATTTGAACATTTTTTAACTTCTTATCGAGGTAATTGGAGAAAAAGAATTTGAACCTAAAGATATCAAGAAAAAAATATATTTTCTTTTATATGAGAAAGCAAGAAATGAAAGTTGATTCTTTTAATTGTATATTATGTACAATATGAATAACAGTTTCATCCATTAATTTATCTATATCTATGATTAATGCAGTTACTCTTCTTTTGTAAATGAAATAATAGAATTAGTACCATAACACACAAACAGATAAGTTTCCTCCTATTCTTCTAATCTATCTCTAAATATTATTAGTACTTTTGAAATATTCGTTAAACTTACCAAAAAGAAAGTACAAATACTAAGAGAATACATTTTATATAAGACAATGAGAAGAGATTAATGCCAAGAACAGTACAAAAGAATCTGCTATTATGATAGTAAAGAAGATTTAATTTCTTATATGACTATCAATTGTTGTTGATATTATATACATATTTAAATAAATAAATAAATAAAAAAAAGAAATTATTAAAAAAAGTAAGTTATTGTCCAAATGGAATAGGCAATTTGCTTCCTACTACCACATCAGAGGGACGAGGGTCAGGGTCATCAACAGGTTCAGCAGTAACAAAAAATACTGTATATGTGTAAGGATTAACCATTGTTTGTTTTATAGTGAGAGTGTTACTCTTCTCATCAAATTTACCTACACTTAAAGAATAACCTGATGCGTCTCCCTTGTCTTCAAACCATCCTTCATAGACTTGTCCTTTTGATGGAGGTTCATTCATTCTAGCAGTACCACTGATAAGATTATTTTGAAATGAAAAGTCAAAACTACCTTTTTTATCTCCACCATACAAATTACCAGCAGTAGGTGTAGTCAAGTCAAAAGATATACCCGAATCCTGATTTCTTTGTTGTTTTTGTTGTTGTTGTTTTTGTTGTTGTTGTTTCTGAGAGTCTGTTTGATTATTATTATTATTGTTATTACTATCTTCAAATAGAACTCCTTTTGCTAATCCATATTCATATTCACTCATTAGATTAGAATGACAACTTTTGCTGTGTCCAAGGTTAATAAAATAATCCTGTGATTCCACACTTGATAAAGGTACCATCCCATCATTAGGTTTGGGAAGATTAGAGAATCCTGATTGTTCCATAGGTAGGGCCGGTGTTAGCTGACAGTTTCCTGATTCAGGATTCCAGTCACCTGCAATAGTATAGTATTTTGTATTTGGATTCATTTTTACTTCTGTAGCTGCTGCACCAGGTCTTAGATCATATACAGCAGGAGTACAAATTTCACTTGACTCTGCTAGAGGAGAACCTGCATTTGGTGTTCCAATCATTACAAGATTTGCAACATCCTTTGTATTATTAGCCAAGTATACTCTTGCATCCAATCCTCCTTTGCTATGACCCACTATGTTCACTTTATTTTGTCCCGTTTCATCTTTGATTTGTCCAATTATATTGGATAATTCTTTTGCATGTTCTGCAGCTGATCCACATTTATCATCTGATTCTTTAAAAGTTATAGGATAAACAGCAGAGATGCCATCTTTTTTGAGTAGATCTACCCATTTATTCCAAACAGCAGCATCTTCCATATAGCCATGTATTAAAAGAACAGGAAGTTTAGTAGTAGAAGAATTGTTTGATGTATTATCATCAGCTTTTGTAGTAGCAGTAGTATTAGCACTAGATTGACCATATGCTTTCTCAGTAATAGTGGTAGTAGTAGTAACTGCCATTATAATTGCAATTAAAGCAACAACAAAAATAGTAGCAGCAGTAATAGTAGATAAGGTAATTCTATTGTTATTATTAGTATTATTAGTATTTACCATTAATATTTAGTGGTATTATCTTTTATTAGTATTACCACCCCAAAACAAGTTTTCAATATATATGTATTAACTATAAAGACGGAAGGAAGTAGACTCTTCCTTCAGGTAGTAGATTCTTCTACTACTATGATTTTTATTTAGCTTTTACATATTTACATCTAACAGTATTATGTTTTTTTATAAAATAACTAATTTTAAAATGATTGTTTAAATTAATACAAGGGCTGAAAGTAATTATGAATTTAAAAAATCAACAAACCCAATATACAGCTATTGTTACTGGCAGTACAAGAGGAATAGGCAAAGAAACTGCATTACTTTTATTACAAAATGGAATGAATGTTATTATATCTTCCAAAAGTCAAAATAGTGTAGATAATGCTATAAAAGACATTCTTATTAAATTTCCTTCTAAAAAGGATAATATTTTGGGATTAAAGTGTGATGTTAGCAAATATTCTGATGTAAAATATCTTGTCGATAAATCAATAAAAAGATTTGGAAAGATTGATATTCTTGTTAATAATGCAGGTATAGTTTATTTCAAAAGTATAATGGATACCACTGAAGAAGAATGGAACAAAACAATTGCTACTAATTTAAAAGGCTCTTTTCTATTTACTAAGCAAGTTCTTCCCTATATGATTGAAAACAAATCTGGTGGTGTTATTGTCAATGTTAGCTCCGGACCTGGAAAATATGGTTTTGCAAACTTATCTTCATATTGTGCAAGCAAATTTGGTATAATAGGTTTGACTGAAAGTGTATCTAAAGAGGTTGATAATTTTAATATTAAAGTTATGGCAATATGTCCTGGAGGAGTAGATACAAAAATGATGGAAGATATTATTAACCAAGGGTTTGATAAATCTAATACAAATTTGATGAAACCTGAAGAAGTTGCAAAAAAAATTTATGATATGATATTTAATCAAAAAAGTTACTATAATGGACAATCAATAGAGTTTTATAATAAATGAAATAATAGAATATTTATTAGATAATTATAAAGTATTATTAAAGTAATACCTATAGTGTGGTACAATAATAAGATTCTATGTTAGGATAATAAAGAGAATAATAAAGTTTCTTATTTTTATTAGATATTAATGCAGAGTACTATAAAAAAATTATATTATATATCTTAGTATATTAAAAAATATTATTAATAGTCATTTTCGATTGAAGTTTGTAATAATTCTCCAATTTCACTATATATTTTGAGAAAGTTTATTCCTTTTTCTGTAGTTCTATAGGTTTGTGTTCCCACAATATATTCTAATAAATTGTTCTCTATCAAAATAGAAAGATATTCTCTTAATTGTCCATAGCTTAGAAAAGCTATATACATGATTTTTGTCTTTGTTGCTCCACCATTTGCAGCATCAAGTATATTACTTACTATTTCTGTTCTACTTCTATTTTTCATATTGTTAGATATAGATTTACCTATTTTAGAGTAATCTCACAGGAAAAGGTAAGATAATTATATTAAAACCTTCTACATATTATTTGCAAATAAAAAAACATAAGAATTGGTAAAGATCTTATCTCAAAATTGTGCCATGAAATAATTATTAATATTATTATTATTGTATTTAATTTTGTTAACAACTCACTCTATGGATTTTTATTTTTAATATAATTCTAAATCAAAATACAATAAAGAATATAATTATTAGAAGAATAAATCCTTTTTTTTAGTATTATATAATCCCTTTAGCATTTTAATCATCTCTTTTTGAAGTTGAGTTTGTTTGTGAATATCTTTACAAATCTTTTAAATAATTCATTTGCCTCTCTCCCAAGGATTATCATCACTACTATTATGCTAAAATTTGCTAAAATGTAATAAGATTTATATATTGTAATAGGTATTACAATATACGGTGATTATTACAATGAGCATCCGTGATATAAATCCTTTTGATTGGTATAGAAGTTTATTTAGCAGAAGAGGAATTTCTGGTGGAGGATTCTTTGACGATATGTTTAGAGACTTTGATGAGATGAGAAGAGAAATGAATAGAACATTTTCAGAACAATTCAAAAATATTGAAAACATCGTACCAAAAAATCTAGTTAAAGAATATGAAACACCAGAAGATGGAAAAGTTAGAGAAGTAGGTCCAATAGTGTATGGATATTCAATGACAATAGGACCTGATGGAAAGCCAAAGATAAGAGAATTTGGTAACGTAAAGTCTCCTTTTGCTGGAAGAGTAGGAGGATTCTATCAACAACCATCACTTTCTGAAGAAAGAGAACCATTAGTTGATGTATCTTCTACAGATAAAGAAGTCAAAGTCGTAGCAGAAATGCCTGGTGTGAAAAAAGAACATATAAAGATAAATGCTTATGAGAACACAGTAGAAATAACAAGTGATGATCCACAGAGAAAATATCATAAAGTAATAGATCTTCCAACTGAAGCAGATACTGAAACTGCTAAATCTACATACAATAACGGGATTCTAGAAGTAATCTTTAACAAAAAGAAACAAACCACGCCTAAAGGAAAAGAAATTAAAATAGAATAATAATAAGAATTTTATTTTAACTCATTATTATTATTTTTTATTTTTTTTATTTTTTATAGTTTATCAAATTAGATAAATTAATTTGAGAATGCATTAATATAGAATCTAACATTTTTGATTGTTTCAAATTTTAAGATATAATTAATATTTTTTTTCTTTTACTATTTGTGTACCTGAACGGAAAAGTCACTTGTTATAATAATCAATTTGGAAATGAATTTCTATTCTATCTCTTTTTTAAGATCAATTATAAAAAAGGTTCTAGCTTTTGAATTGCTAATATAATCATTTTTGAGTTAGTTAACATAATTAAAATAGGAATAATTTATTTAGCTTAAATATACAAGATTTATAATGGCAAATTTAAAAATATTATTGATAATAACATTATTAATTCTTTTAGCTCCAGTTGGTTTTATTGGAGGAAACTATGCATATAGTATAAAATATTGGTGTGATGAACATGTGTTAATATGCAACGGGGATGAGACAGATGATGAAATTACTGGAAATGACAATAGCAATATAATGTATGGATGGACGGGAAACGATTATTTGCGTGGAATGGCAGGTGATGATGTTATTTTAGGAGGAGAAGGCGCAGATACAATTATTGGTGATACATCAACTGATGTTTTTAATGAGAATGATCATGGAAAAGATGTAGCAATTGGCGGGTCAGGAGACGATATACTAATGGGTTATAATGGAAGTGATGAACTTTATGGTGGAACTGGTGATGATTGGCTTCGAGATTTTGGTCCAAGAAATTCTGATGAACTAAACAAATTCTTTGGCGAAGAGGGAAACGATTTGCTTGTTGGTAGTAATAGTAGAGATATTTTTAACTGTGGGGAAGGAATAGATGTAGTTCTAAATTTCAATTCGACTCAAGGAGATAAATCTGAATACAATTGTGAGATGTTGTTTAAAGAAACAATTAATGAAAGTCAAAATAATGAAGAATACCTTGCTTTTGCTCCTATCGATAATGGAACAATAGATCTGGGAAGACAATAATTCAAGCCGATAAACAGATTGAGATGAAAATACTAGTAACAATTACTATACATAAAGTGTAGGATTTAATTCTACATATACACACAACAGTAGGGTGAAAGTTGGCTGCAAAGATCTTGCTATTGTGCTTGTAACCTATGATTCATTCTACTTTGCAGTAGATGATGAATTCATAGATGTTGAGGACGAATTAGATGATGACAATATAAGCATAGCTTAATTCAGTGATATAGTTGATGAACACATGAGCAATTATTAGATGACCTTGAAGAAGATGTCGATGTAACCATCTTAATAAGAATATCCAAAAGTAATAAATAGACATCTAAACTTTGATAGACTAAAAAAGATAGAATAGATTCAAAAGATAATTCAAATCACCATAGCCTTTTTTTCTATAGTTCGTTTTGGAAATAGTAATTGGCCAAATGAAGTATGCAATTTTGTTGCAACTACAATACCAGAAGGTTTAGTATTTATTATAAAGACGATATGAAACTATAATATAATGATATATGAATTCAAATATATTAAACACAACAAGGCTAGATTTAAGCCAGATAAAAGAGAAGAAGGAACAAGGATACTTGCAGACTTTTTCAATGAATATGAAAATCAAATTAAAGGATTTAAAGGATTTATAATAATGAATAGTGTAGATGATTCACAAGAAACTATAGCATTAACTTTTTGGGAAACAAAAGAAGATATGGATACATATCATAAGCTTAGTAATAAATATTTTAATATAATTACAGAAAGAATTAAACCATTATTCGAACAAAAGCCAGAGAGAAGTAATTATACTCTATTTAATTTTAAGGTGTCATTTTCCTCTTAAATTATCATAACATTGGATATTTATTAGTAGTATATTGACATCCTATCATTTGAAAAAGACCTTCAATCCAATTGTTCAATTCTATACATATATAGTTAGACAATAAATATACAAATACTCTATCAGATTTCAATTCAACTACAATGCAGACTAAATACCATTAGGATAAATGCATTTAGATGTATAGAAATAGCATTTAATATTATGTCAAAGTCATAATAAAGATTTATTCTTAATTAATATATTTAAAAATTTCGTGTTATCGAAAAGAAACTTAACTACTTTTTTCTAGGAAAATCATACAACTCAACCGATGAGCATCTAAGGCAATTCATAGGTTCATTACTATTCAGATAGGAAATGTAAAAACATTTAGAGCATTGTAATCGAGAGAATCTGTCTGTCAGTTCCAATGTATTATTCTCTGTCTTTTTTATTACCTGACGGGAAATTAGGT
>DASSVK010000011.1:0-40336 GCA_035706205.1 Nitrososphaeraceae archaeon
ATTCTACAAAAAATTCTGATGCTAGAAGAAAAAATAGATTCTATTATTGAGAAAAGGTAGATAATAGACCTGATTCAGTAGAGACGGGCATTAACAACTGATCATGAAGAGTATATATTAAAGAATTTTTGCATATCCTATTATGGAGTAAATCAAGAACATTTTATATCATAAATAGTGTTTGAGATTGTTCATCCTTGTAAACGATATCGTAGTATCTAGTATTAGTTATCAATAATCTACCAAAAAATAAAAACAAAATGTTTATATACTATGGGGCCAGTGGGATTTGAACCCACGACCGCCAGCGCCCCAGGCTTATACCTTCACATGTGAAGTTGGTATCCTGGACCAAGCTAGACGATAGCCCCTTTTTAATCAAATAAACCATTACCTTTATTAAATGTAGATCATTAATTAATTAATTAATTTAATTACTTTCTTTTATACTGCTTTCATTTTTCTAAATGATAACATTCCGAATAATGTAGTTATAATAGTAGAACCAAATAAAAGCAGTAAATCATATTCAAATGAATAAGTTGCTATCCCTAGTATTGAATTTCTTAGAGCATCTACTGCATATGTTGCTGGATCTACTATTGTTAGAAAAGATAGCCAATCAGGTAAATTATCCAAAGGAAAAAGGGCCCCACTCAAAAAGAATAGAGGAAAGACAACGAAGCTTACAATCATCTGAAATCCTTCTAGACTATGCATACGACTTCCAAGTCCTAGACCCAATGCAGTAAGTAAAAATGACAATACAATAGAAACAAAAATTATCTGTAATAGCGATATTGGTGAATATTCAATTCCAATAAATAATCCTATAATTAGTAACATAAATACTTGAATCATTGAATTGGTCATGCCTCCAAATGTTTTACCAATAAATATCGTTTCTCGGCTTATTGGTGCTACCATTACACTTTTTAGAAAGTCAAATTTTCTATCCCATATAATATAAGCTCCATAAAAAACAGATGTAAAAATAATTGACATGCTTATTATACCTGGAAAAATAAATTTTTGATAATTTACATCTATTGATAATGTTGTAGTCGATCCTAGACCTGATCCTACTATAAATAACCAGAGTAGTGGTGTAAATAACGAAGCGACTAGCCTACTTCTTTCTCTCATGTAAACTTTGAATTCACGTAACCATATTGCATAAACATTTAAAATATGATTAATCAATTTACTTGATATGATTTGATTGTTGTTGATCATCTTCTTTTATTAATTTGACCTTTTAAGTATAGTAGATTAAATAATAAAATTATTATTATGTTCGTGATTTTTTTTGTTATTTTACTATTGCCTATCATATTGTGCATATCGCTCCATAAATCCTCCTTCTGGCTCTTCATTAATTGTTCCTTTAGTAAATGACTGAAAAACATCGTCTAAAGTTGGTTGTGAAAATTCTACTGATTCAACATTATCTATAGATTTTAATATTGTTGGTAGATTATAATTAATATTGTCTACATGTAAAATGAGCAATGTCTTTTTATCTTCAACAATTTGTTTTTGTTCTATTTTCTTTACAAATTCAAATGATTTTAAAATCTTTATATTTTTTGTTAATGTGTCGATATTATTATTATAATTATTTGTATTTTCTATTGATTTAAAGTATAATTTGATAATATCTCCAATATATTTGCTGGAATTATTATTATTATTGTTATTATCTTTTATCCTAATCTTTAGTTGTTTTGGTGTATCTATAGCACTTATTTTACCTCTATTAATAAAGCCAATTCTATTACATAGAGTATCGGCCTCTTCCATATAATGTGTTGTCAAAATGATTGTAATTTTTTCTTCTTTAACCAATTTCTGAATATAATTCCACATTGATTTCCTACTATTGGGATCAAGGCCTAAGGTAGGCTCATCTAAAAACATAACTTTAGGTTTGTGAATAAGGCCTCGAGCAATTTCTAATCGCCTTCGCATTCCACCTGAATATTTCTTTACAATATCATCTTTTCTTTCATATAATCCAACTAATTTTAATAATTCTTTAATTCTATCAACTCGCAATTCTGATGAGACACCATATAGATATGAATGAATTTTTAGATTTTCAAAACCAGTTAACATATCATCGCTACTGGGTGCCTGAAATACAATTCCTATATTTTTTCTTACTTTTGACGGATCTTTTACAATATCATACCCATTAATTTCGGCCGTACCACTTGTTGGTTTCAGCAGGGTAGCCAACATATGGATTATTGTTGTCTTTCCTGCACCATTTGGTCCAAGTAAACCAAAAACCTCGCCTTCATGTATGTCTAATGAAACACGATCAACAGCTATTAGTTTATCAAATTTTTTTGTGAGGTTTTTTAAGATTATCAAAATATGGATATTAAAAAAGAGAGATGGTCAGATGTATTAATCTTGTTTATTTTTAGTCTAGTAAAATTTCAATTATTATAGTAGTAAATAAATTATAATTTCGTTTTGAGTAATTTATAAATTCAGTAAAAGATTTAAGATTTAAATTTTTAGCATTTTATTTTAAAATAAAGATAAAGATAAAATGTCTTTTTACCTAATATTATGTTATTTTTTATAATTTAAGACCATTATGTTATTCCAATTCCATTTTAAAAATGTCATCTTCAATGGCCATTATTTTTTTAATAAGAGCTTTATGTTTATGAGGAAATTGGAAAAGCCGATGAAGTTTCTTATATAAAATTTTAGGATCTATCGTAATGCCAATTTTTCTAGATACTTCTTCATATATAGGTGGATTAATGAACCAATCATACCTCCTTTCATATCTCCACTTGTCTATTTTATATTGCAAAAATAAAGGTTTTTCTTCTAAGAATTCTTCTAATTCAGCTTTTGTCGTGTTATATTGTAAATATAATTCTTTATTTTTTTCAATTTTTTCTTTAGTTTCCTCCCTTAACTTTTGAAGATTTTGTAGGGTATCAGCCATCTTTACATATATCTTTTCTATTTTTATACCGTAAAATTCTTCAAATTGGACTATTCTTTTTATTTCTTCTAAAAACTTGTTATGATCCTTTTTTAATCTAAAGCTTTTTGTATTTGTTGCTTCTATAAAATTTTCAAAAAATGAAATATCTAGTCCTACCCCTTTAACCTTATTGTATAACCTGATACCAGAAATAACATCTGAGATCTTCAAATTATTTTTACGAAATATTCTTGTTGTTTCTCTAATAGGAAAATAATTATTATCTTTATGTGCTTCTTCCTTTGTAATCGAAGATACCATTCCAACAGATACACCACATGAATTTGCAATTTCAGTTGTTAGATCGCCTGCTAAATATTTTCTAAATATTTCTTCCTTTGTTGTAAGGGGGATTGCTCTCATTTAAATACCATTAGTATCATTAAAAAATCGCTATAAAAATTTTTAATAGTACATGTTTTACTAATTATTCTCTCACTGGTGATGTTATATAATAATTGAGAGTATAGGTAAATTATTATTTGCATTGATAATTTTTCTTCAGATATAATATCTTTGACCGCCTATCTATGTATGCTTAATTTGATGATTTGAAAAGAATATGAAAAGAATTTGAAAACAATTTGAAATACTTTTGAAATCTATGTGATAATTATTTGAAAATCATTTGAAAATTTCAAGGTGTTTATAGCAGAATTTTATAAACGATTAAGTCTTAAATAACAAATTTACTAAATTTATTATAACAACCAAGTTCATCATTATTAAGAGTCTGTGTCATCATTCTCTGGTTCATACAACGAAGTAAAAAAGCAATTAGAAAAGTATTGGATAACCTATCTTAAAGATAACTCAAAACGCTTCTCTAAATCAACAATTTCTGGTGCTAGCCCCCCATCTGTTTTTGTAGGACATTATGGTTATCCTAAGGTCAGTATCGGACCCATGGTTCCTGACATTCACGGAAATACTAGCATTTTAGATTCACCTGAGAGGTGGTTAGGAAAAACATTGCAAGAAATTCTAAATTTTCGTCTATCTCTGGTAAGAGGATCAAACTCTATAAAAATATATGATTTGGACAATAGGTTTATCCTTTCCTTGCATGAATTAATAATGTCATCTAAACCTGCTGAAAGTGAACTCAATTTTTATAACAAACCATTATTCTATCAATCACTGATTTCAAAGAATAATGATTTGAACACAGAGTTTACTCCTTTTGGTCCTCAAGCTGAAATAAAATCTTTTAAAATATCTTCATCCATAAGCACAAATAAAAAAATAGAATATTTGTATTCTGATAGTCACATTAAAGCTAATGACGCAATTATAGAGCTTTATAAAAATGGTATTGAGGTCAGTCAAATCAATAAAGTCTTGAGCTTGGGCATGTTAGGTCAAAAAAATAAAAGGCACCTAGTACCAACAAGATGGAGTATTAGTGCTACTGATGATATATTATCATCAAATTTGGTAAGACAAATTGAATTATATCAATCAATAGATAGCTTTAAAGTAATAAAGTATAATCACTTTTCTAATTATTATTCTATAATTCTTATCCCAAGTGAAGTATGGAATTTCGAAATGATTGAAGCTTGGTATGATAAAAATAATGAACCAAAGTTTTTTTTAGAATCAGATTGTGAAACTGCTACTTTTGGTTTAGATCATTATCCTAGGATTGCAGGTGCCTATTTTGCAGCAAAACTTGCAGTTTTGGAATATTTAACTTCCAAAAAAAGGAAATGTTCTGTTTTAATTTTAAGAGAGATTAGACCCGACTATATTATTCCATTAGGTGTCTGGCAAATAAGGGAAGGAATAAGAGCTGCATTAAGGTCAAACAAAGATAGTAGTAGTAACAGTAATTCATTTTCTGATTTCAAAACGGCTTTACTATATGCATCTAATGGAATGAGAGTTCCTCTATTAAATTGGCTAAGTCATAGTGAAATTTATAAAAATTATGGAAAGAAAACATTAATTTCTGATTTTTTTTAAATAGAATGTTTAGTTAAGAAGATTGTTTGTAATATGAGACAAACAATTCCAAATAATATTTTTAGATATTAGATTATAAAAATTTAAATATTTTATTTTATTTTTTTTATGATAAATTTGTTCTTTTTATTTTACATATATTTAAATAGTTATAATAGATTATATTGTTATTGTAATAATTATAAATCTTTATCTATAAAATAGTCTTTTTAATTAAATTTTTTTATAATACAAAAGAAATTGTTCTGAAAAACTAGTATTTAATTTTGTAAATATCGTGAAATTATATTCTCTATAAGGACTAAATATTTGAATATTCTCGTATTTATTTTTATTTTTTTTATTAATATATTTTTCATTATTGTGTTTTAATGCCAAATCCAGACTCTTGTTGATTAGAGAAAGTAACAGGTCTTCTGAATCAGCATCAATATATACAATTTGAAAGATATTTTGATTGTTCCAATAGCCCTCTCTATCAATAATTGCTATTCCTCTAATAGTCTGTAGTTTATCTTTATCATTATCATTATTATCATCATCATTATTGTCGCCAACTATTATTACTTGTTTGTTATAAATCATTATAAATAATCTATCATCAGTTAAATCATACCATCGCCATGACTTTACAAATTTTTTTCCTGATTGATTGAAAATTTTAGAATTTCTTAAAAAATTGATAATTTGTTGATAGTCATTAGAATTTGCAATCTTAAAGGTTCCGATTAAATTACTTTTAGATGGTAATATCATTTGATCTGTACTAATATATGACCATTTTGCAATCACTTCAAACCCTGATTTTTTCATAACTTTTTTTGACGCTTTATTCTTTATAGAAACTATTGCAGCAGAATGTGTAGCCTCTTTTTTTCTTCCATAGTCTATTATGTAGTTAATCAAATTAGTTGCCAATTTTCGTTTCCTGTATTCTGGATTAACTCTTATTCCCTCAATCCATATTGTTTTTTCTGGAATTAAAATTCCATGTGCTATTGCAATTGGTTTTTTATCTTCTTCTTTTATATTATGATTTTCAATTTCTGCTACTAAAAATATACTATTGGGTTCACTAATCCAGCTATCCCATACTCTGTCAATATAATCTCCCCAGCTAAATGTATTTTTACAAAAATTTAATACATATTCTTTATCTTGACTGGTAGCTAATCGAAATTTCACTATTTTCTTATTAAGATTTTTCTGAGTATTTATATTCTTTAAACAAAAAAGAAAAAAAAAGATTAAATTATTTCATTTCATTAGGTTAATTAAATAGAAGTTTAATTTTTGGCATTATAATATACATCATGACAGCAGCAGATATCTTATTAGAAGAACAATACAAGACAAAATTATATTCCTTACATGAAAAAAATGCAATTACCACAGAACAGTTAGACCATTTTTTAAAACGTGGATTACAAATAATTAATACAAGGGATCAATTCCATTTAAATTCATTATCAAAAATTTTACCCTATATAATAATTGGAGCTTCAAAGTCTTATATTAATAAATTAAATATTCCATATCAGGCAACTAGTTATGTTGCAACAGAAACCTTCCCACGGTCAGGCAGATATATCTATAAAATTCCTGGAACAATACGAGGAGGTGTGAGGCAACTTACTGGAGGGCAAAGAAAATTCGGTGATAATCTGTATGCTTCTACTCACAAAATATTAATTGGATATAAGGCAATTCTTTTCAGCATTTATAATCTTGTAGAAAATAGAGAACAAACATGGGAGTGGACATTTTATGCAAGTCATTTAATGCAATCTTTTCCTGATTTATATAAAGATTTATGCAAATTAAACGATATACATTTAAAACAAATCTCTTCCCAATATTTTATAGTTGTTGCTAGGAATTCTAAATCTTTTCAAAGATCTGGAATAATTGAATCTTATTTAAAAAATCAAATTACAATATTTAATCAACCTTCTCGACGAAAAATAATTTTTCTAACAGATCATAGTGGATATGATTATTGCTCAAAAGTCATTAGAGAAACAGATAATATTTTATATGTGACCACAGGAGATAGATTTAACATTCGCAATGGACTTTTCAGTCTAAAGAAAAAGTATAATATTACTCTCATATTAAATGATGGAGGTAGAATTATGTCAAATGGCTTTAAAGAAAATGGTGTAATAGGCGAGGAAAGAATTACTTTGGAGCCCTATCCTGGAAAGCAATTTCTAGATTTCACCGATAATGATTATTTATTGCAAGATTATACGTTGGGTATTAAAGGTTCAGGTTTAGATGGAAGTGAGTTAGATGGTGCTCTAATGATATATTCTACTAAAATCAAAGACGAAAGTGCAAATATCTATGTTTATCCACTTGATGATAAAGAATTGACAGTTGATAATAAAAAAAGGAGCTAATAATAATTTTTTTTATTTAGAATGTGTTATTGCAAATCATTTTTGCTAATTATTATATATATAATACTTGAAGATATTCAATTTAATTGTCGTAATCTGAATCAATAACTGTGTCAGATATTGAAGGAATTTTATAAAAATTTATTTAACTAAAAAAAATTCTTTTTGTTCAGAATTTATTAATTAGGAATACTATTATATTTAATAATCAATGAAAAATATCTTAATAATTGATGATGATGTTAAAACTTCTTCAAAATACAAAAAATGGTTAGATGATGAAGAAGGATTTAATTCAACATTAATAAGCGATCCTCAAACCGCAGAATTAAACTTTAAATCAACTGATTATGATCTCGTTCTTATTGGTTTTAAAATGTCTGTAACGGATGGATTTAGTCTTTATGATAAATTACATGAAATATCAAAAAAAGTTGAAGATACACCAAAGGAATTTAGAGTATGCTTTATGACTTCATCAGTAATAAATTACAAAGTATTAGCAGAAATTCATCCTGAATTAGGAGAAGAATGTTATGTTTCAAAAGAGGTTCCAAGAGAGGTTTTTATAAAACATGTCAATTCCTTAATTTCTTAATTATATTCCAATAAATAAAAAATCAAGGTTTTATTTTGAACCACATGATATTATTATAAATAGATAGGGAAAAATGATGAGGTGAGCGAGCGAGTGTTACAGAGGCTACAATATAACACCCACTCATGGAGCGAATGATGACATATAGAGGATTTTGTAGCAAATAACAATAATTATAACATTAAATAAATATAAATATAGATTTTTCTCTACTATTTTTATAGTTGATAAATTGATAAATAAATTATTACTTTTACAATATCATTAATAGTTTATTCTCTACTTCTTCTGCTTGGTATTTAGATAAAAGTAAAAAATGAATTTTATCTCGTAATTCGCTTAACAGAATTGGTTTATAGATTACAATCTTTTCAATATCTGAAATACTATTCTTTAAGTTTTGAATGTATTCTTTATCTGCAGTAATATAACAAAATAATAGGGCAGGATCTATATTTTTCAATTTTTGAGATAATATCAAACCGTTCATTTTGGGCATTTTCAAATCAATTAAAGCAAGATCATATACATTTTTTCTAAAAGAGTACAAAGCATCAATAGGATCAGTAGAAGCATCTACTTTATATCCATCATATTCTAAAAATGTTTGAAATAGATTAGTGATATCTTCATCATCATCTATTATCAATATTCTTTTACCTTTTGTAGTATGCATTTTACATCCTATGCTAGTCAACTATCAATATTCTTTATTAAGATTAGAGACAATTATTGACAGTTTAATTTAAGAAAGAAATAAAGGTCTAATTGAATTTACGGATATTGAAAAGGGTATTATAGAGGCTACAATTTAACATCCATCCATGCAAAATTCTATTCTACTTCATAGAGTTTTATAGCAATTAATAGTAAAATCGGATATGATAATAGGTTGTTAATATTTCATTTTTAACTTGATTACCTTTTTATTTGTATTTTTTTATCTTAACTTTCGTGCTTCTTTTCCTGCTTGCTTACATTCTTTCAAATAAATTTTTTCACATTCATTTGATATAGTTATGAATTTATGTATTGTTGAGATAATAGCTGCCTCATATACAGATTTTATGTCACCTTCAGTAATTATGTCAATACATCTATCATCGATTGTCTTTAAAACTTGTTCTTTACATATTTTCATAATTACACTGTTAATATCATAGATTAATTGATCAATCTTGAAATAGTTCTTTTCATATTTATTATTATTATTAATATTAAATGTCATTTTATTTTACTGTCCTTCCTTCTTTTCTCTCTCTTTCAGTTTAATCTAATCAAATAGTTTGTTAATAAATTCAATCCTTTTACTTTTATTATTTTTTACAATATCGATTATTACTGACAGTATATTTTTGCGAGTTTGCAAGCTGTGTCCAAATTCTTGAAAGAATCGTCTAAAGTACTCTGTTTCGCATTTCTTTTTCAATGATATTATTTTTTATTATCTTCTTCATTATCCAAAGAAGTAGAAAGAATTACTTTCTCTAAATATTCTGCAATGCATTAGCCACTATCCACCTCTCCTTTTACCACCTTCTCTTTTATTGCTTCCAAATTATCTTTCTTCTACTAATTGAATAACATAATCATCAATACTTTCAAATTCCTTTATCTTGGAAATTAAGGAAATTGATTCTTATAAATGACTAGGAATTATATGCATAAATTTTTGAATTCTGATATTTTACTTCAATAGTCTTTTTTTTATTAGTCGTTTTCTTTTTGTTATCTATTTGCAGATCTAAAATAAGTCATCTCTTATAGTAACTGATTTAGAATTTAGAATTGTTTTTTTTAATACTCTGTATCTAAATCCATTTTGTACTTTTTATATGATGCTAGTTCTATTACTATATTGTAAAAGTCTGATTTATTATCATAAAATAATACAAAAAAGTTAGATAATTCTAACGTGTTATGTCTATTAGGTTATAATCATTTATTAACAATTATATCACAAATTTAATCAACATTGGGTTTGAACAAAGCAAATTTTAATTTTATTTTTATTTTTATTTTTATTTATTTATAATATTTTTTTATATTGATGATACGATGATATAAATTAAGATTTCTAATATTTTATAATATTAACATGAATGAATCCTTTCTTGATGCTCTAAAAAAAAGAGTATTACTTTTTGATGGAGCAATGGGTACTGAAATTCAAAAATTGAATCCACAACCTCAAGATTTTCCTGATAACAAAGATGGTTTTAATGATGGTCTAATATTAAGCAGACCTGAATGGATCAAACAAATCCACAGAAGCTATCTAAAAGCAGGAGCAGATTGTATTGAAACCAACACTTTTGGATCAAATAAATTCAAATTAGATGAATATGGTTTTGGAGCTCAAACTATTGAATTTAATAAACGTGCAGCAGAATTAGCTAGAGAAGTATGTAATGAGTTTCAGGATAAACCTCATTTTGTAATTGGTTCGATGGGACCCTCTGGTTTTCTTCCCAGTTCCAATGATCCTGATTTAGGCCAAAAACCTTTGGATGAAATAATTAATGCTTTTGCGTTACAAGCAGAAGGTTTGATTCTTGGAGGAGTTGATGCTCTTTTAATTGAAACAAGCCAAGATATTCTAGAAGTAAAACTAGTGATAGAAGCCTGTCATATTGCAATTAAGAAAACTCAAAGAGACGTACCTATTATAGCAAATATAACATTGGATCAATATGGCAAAATGCTTTTAGGAACCAGTGTTCAATCTGCATATACCACAGTTTCTGATATGGGAATTAATATTTTTGGTCTAAACTGTTCTACAGGACCAGATGAAATGACACCCAGTGTTATTTGGCTAAATGAACAACAAGATTTACCTATTCTTGTAGTTCCTAATGCAGGAATGCCTCATAATGAAGGTGGTAAAGCAGTTTATAAGATGGCACCGGATCAATTATCCAAGAAACTTGGAGAATTCATATCAAAGTACAAGAATATAAAGATCATTGGAGGTTGTTGTGGGACCACTCCAGAACATATTGCAAAATTACGTAAGATAATTGATAAACATTAAAATAAATAATCAGATAATTCTATTATTTACAACAGGAAAATTATCATATATATATATGGATTGAAAATTTTCCTGTTATTATAAAAGATGATGATAAATAAAAAAAATAACAAGGAAAGATGAAACTATGGCGAAAATTCCAAGAATTAGTTCAGCATTAAGATCTGTTGATATCAAACAAAATCCTCCTCCATTAATAATAGGAGAACGAGTCAACAGTCAAGGCTCAAGAAAAGCAAAGGAGATGGTTCTTAAAGATGATTTTGAGGGTCTTCTCAATCTAGCTAGAAGTCAAGTGGAGGAGGGTGCACATTGTTTGGATATATGCGTAGCAACTACAGAGCGATCAGATGAATTAGATTTCATGTGTAAATTAGTAAAACGGCTTTGTTTAGAGATAGAAGCTCCACTTGTAATAGATTCAACAGATCCTAAAGTTATTGAATCCGCAATTAGACAAATTCCAGGAAAACCAATTATTAATTCAATCAACTTGGAAGGTGATGGAAGTCGATTTCATTCCTTAGCTCCTCTCATGGTTAAATATGGAGTTCCTGCTATTGCAATGTGTATTGGACCAAACGGAATGGCTAAAACTCCAAAAGAAAAACTGGAAACTGCACAACTTTTATTTGAAACAGGTAAAAAATATGGACTTCGGCCATGGCAATTTATCTTTGATGTTCTAACCTTTACTTTGGCTACAGGACAAGAAGAATTTCTAGATTCTGCAAAAAATACTTTAGAGGGAATTAAATTAGTAAAGGAAAATCTTCCAGAATGCTTCACTACCTTGGGGTTAAGTAATGTTAGTTTTGGTCTTCCTATACGCGCAAGAAAAATAATCAATTCTGTCTTTCTATATCATGCAATAAAAGCTGGATTGGATTCTGTAATTATTAATCCCAAGGATATAATTGCCTATACTGATATTAGCCAAGAGGAAAGAAAACTTGCAGAAAATTTAATTTTTAACCTTCGAAATACTGCTTTATCAGAATTAATTTCTTATTATGAAAAGAACGAAACAAATGCAAATCAAATTACAAAGGGATCTAATACATTATCGAAACTTGATATTGATCCAAATTGGAAATTTGATAAAAAATGTTACTATAGAATAGTAAATAGACTTCGTGAAGGAATAGAAAATGATGTTTTAGGTGCGATTTTAGATAATGTTAAAAAAGATAAGAATATAACAGCAACTAACAAAGAAATTGAATTATCATCATCATCGAAGGAATCAAAATCGTTAAGTGATATTCTTACTCATTCGTCTAAAGAAGAATTACATGAAGCTGCAGTAAAGACTTTGAATGAAACTCTACTTCCAGCAATGAAGGAAGTAGGAGATAAATTTGGAGCCGGCGAAATAATTCTTCCTTTTGTTCTAAAATCTGCAGAATGCATGAAGGCTGCTGTAGCTGAATTAGAAAAATATCTTATCAAACAAAAAGATGTTTCGAAAGGAAAAATTGTATTATGTACTGTATATGGTGATGTTCATGATATAGGAAAAAATCTAGTTAAAACAATTCTAACAAATAATGGCTATTCTGTTTATGATCTGGGTAAACAAGTACCTTTGCAAACAATTCTCAATAAAATTAGTGAAGTAAATGCTAATGCAGTAGGTTTATCTGCATTGCTCGTTTCTACATCAAAACAGATGCAAATATTTGTTGAATATGCTAAGGAACATAATATACAAATACCTATACTTTGTGGAGGAGCAGCTATAAATAGTAATTATATAAATAGGATAGCAAAGGATGGAGGGCTTTATGAATCAGGAGTTTTTTATTGCAAGACTGCTTTTGATGGTCTGAATGTAATGAATAAATTAATGTCTAATGAAAGAGATCAATATATTTCTAAATGGAAGGAAAAAGTAGAACTATGGAAAGAGTTCAAACCAACTTTAATGAATGTTTCACAAGTTCCCACGCATAGTGGTATTAAACCCATACTTTCTCCTCCAATTCCACCTCATACAAATCTTCAAATTCGATTGGGACCAGAAGAGATAAAATTAGAAGAAGTATGGAATTTCTTAAATAAAAAATCGCTTTTTACTTTATCTTGGAGTTTTCGAGGAAAAGCTGCATCAGGATTATCAGAAGAGTCAGAAAAATTACTTATTGAATGGAAAAAAAGAGTTATTGATGATAATCTTTTTTCACCAAAAGTAGTTTATGGATACTTTTACTGTCACAATAGAAATAATAAACTAGTCGTAGATTCTCCCAAAGGTAATGAAGTTATTTTTGATTTTCCGCGTTCTACAAAAGGACGGAATTTGTGTTTGACTGATTATTTTGGAGAAAATGATATAGTTGCCTTTCAATCTGTTACAGTGGGTAATAAAACATCTCATATAATTGAAAAATGGAATGAAGAAAACAAGTACACTGATGCATACTATCTTCATGGACTGGCTGTTGAAACTGCAGAAGCATTAGCTGATTGGACAAACTCTTTAATTCGCAAGGAATTAAAGATTGATTCAAAAAGAGGATTACGATATAGCTGGGGATATCCAAGCTGTCCTGATATTAATCAACATAAATTAGTATGGGAACTTTTAGATCCTACTAAATCAGATATGACATTAACAGAAGCAGGACAAATCATTCCTGATCATTCTACTGCTGCCATTTTCATTCATCATCCAGATGCAGAATACTTTACTCTCTAAAAAAATTATTTTTTTTATATTAGATATTTTTAATTCTTTATGATATTAATTAATTTGTTGATTAAAAGTAGTAGTAGTAGTCTTGTAATCGATAGATGTATAAAATAATTCATTAGAATAATAATAATAATTTCATGTCTATTTGTGATTTTGTACTAGCATGTTCTATAGATGATTCTCCAGCATATTTTACATATGATAACGATGATACCATGATAATTATTCAATCAAAATCAAGTGCTCTTTCCAATCAATCTGATTTTTGTTATATTGAACCTTATATTGAGTTAATAATATCTCATGAATCACTTCATTTTGTTATAAAAAGGATAGAAGGTTCCTTGGTATCGGAAAAGTTAGATGATCTTGAGGTAATAGTTCATAGAAATGCAAAAAACTATCAAGTTTCAATAAACAATCTATTGTTTGCTTCTGATAATTCAGGTTTAGTATTAGAATAGTTAATTTTTATCGTTTATTTATCTATTTTACAACTATTCTTCATTTCATAAGCGAACTTGTTTAATGTATTTAACAATAATTCTTTATTCTCTATTTCTTTAATTTTTTTAATAATTGCACTTCCTATAATTACACCATCAGCTCCAGCATTAATCATATATCTTACATGTTGGGGGTTGCTTATTCCAAATCCTACTGCCAAAGGAAGATTATCTGAAATGACTTTCTTTACTCTTTTTATTGATTGTATGGTGTACTCATCAAAACCTTTTCTTTCTCCTGTTGTCCCAAAAATTGATATAACATATAAAAAACCTGTACAAACCTTGCTAATTATCTTTAATCTTTTTTCCGAGGTGTTAGGAGATACTAAAAAAATTGTTGACATTCCTGTCCTTTTTACAGCATCTATATATTCTTTAGCTTCTTCTATTGGTATATCTGGAATTATCAAACCATCAATACCACTTTTTTTTGCTTGTGTTGCAAATTGGATATATCCTTTTCTAAATAAAATATTTGAATATGTCATTATAATTAAAGGAATATCTGGAAAACTTTTTCTTATTCTTGAAGCTAATTCTAAACACATATCTGGGGTAGTACCCGCTACAAGTGAATTTTGAATTGCATCTTGAATTGTTGAGCCATCCGCAATAGGATCTGAAAATGGTATTCCAATTTCTATAATGTCAGCTCCTCCATTGATTAAAGAAGCAATGATATTTTCAGATGCCCTTATATCAGGATAACCTGCAACTACATAACAAATAAGAGCTTTCTGATTCATACTTTTTAATTCTTTAAATTTTTTATTTATTCTATTATTCTCTTTTCCTATTGATTGAGTATAACTTTTACTAGCATACATATTTAATCTCGAATTCCATTAATGTAGTTTTGTACCACTTCGACATCCTTATCGCCCCTTCCTGATAACGTAATGACTATGGTTTCTGATTTTTTCATTTTTCCAGCAAGCTTTATTCCATAGCTTATTGCATGAGCTGATTCTAAGGCAGGAATTATTCCTTCTTTTTCTGAAAGAATCATGAAGGCTTTAATTGCATCTTTATCTGTACATGATTTGTAGTTGACTCTTTTTATCTCCTTTAAAAAAGAGTGTTCAGGGCCTACCCCTGGATAGTCTAACCCCGCACTTATACTATGAGTTTCAATTATCTGACCACTTTTGTCTTGTAAAAGATAAGTTTGCATTCCATGTAGAATTCCAACTGAACCAGCTGATAATGTCGCAGAATGCTTACCTGTTTTTAAACCACTTCCTTCTGCTTCTATACCATAAAGAGATATTTCCTGGTCACTTATAAATGGATAAAATGAACCAATTGCATTGCTACCACCTCCAACACATGCAACAATGGCGTTTGGTAAATTGCCATCTAAAATTTTTCTTATTTGCTGTTTTATTTCTCTACCAATTACACTTTGAAAATCTCTTACCATCATAGGATAGGGATGTGGACCTACAACAGACCCAATTACATAATATGTATTTTCTACATTTGTTATCCAGTCTCTTAAAGCCTCATTAATTGCATCTTTAAGGGTCTTTGATCCTGATTGTACGGGATGTACCTTAGCTCCTAATAATTTCATTCTAAAGACATTGAGTTTCTGTCTTTCTGTATCTTTAAAGCCCATGTAGATCTCACAATCAAGCCCAAGAACTGCTGATGCAAGAGCTGTACCTACTCCATGCTGACCAGCACCTGTTTCTGCAATTATTCTTTTTTTACCCATCCTTTTTGCTAACAAGCACTGTCCTATAGTATTGTTGGTTTTATGAGCTCCACCATGAAGAAGGTCTTCTCTCTTTAAATAAATTTTAGCACCACCTGCATATTCTGTAAGATTCTTTGCAAAATAAATTGGAGTAGGTCTTCCTGCATAATTTTCCAAATAGTAATTTAGCTCTTTTTTAAAATCACGATCATTTTTAAATTTTTGATATGATTGTTCTAATTCTTCTATAGCAGGAATTAATGTTTCAGGAATGTACTTACCTCCAAAATCACCAAATTTACCATTAGATGGAAAGTTATATCGCATAATCTGAATTCTATATGAGATAAATCAAGTATGATATATGTAACTTGTGTTTAATGAAGAATATATCTTCTGTCAAACCAAAAAAAATTGTCATGCTTGATTGTATATATATAAACTACCATTTATAGGTAATAATATTTTTTTATTTTATAAGATATAATTTAATTTTAATCAATTAACCTATTTATTTGCCAATGAAAAACTTGTCAGTCTTTTAGTCATAAGAAAGAAAAACTCCCATCATAATTTCCTAAAGCAAATTTATGAAAATCTTTATCATGATACAAAGTATTTCTAATTAAATCTACAACATTATCAAAAGGTTTTGAAGAGTAAGAGATATTTATTTATTATATGGTTTAAGACTTCAAGACTGTCTTCTTTTGTCTCATAATTCTTGGTCTCTTGCTTTTTCGTCTAATTCCTATTTGTCACCAATCATTATTTTTTTAATATTTCTTTTGTCTCTATTTCTTTTTATTATCTTATTTATGAATTTATCAATTTATCAATTTATTGATTTAAAACCATAGTAGTAGTGGTAGTAGTATTATTGTTGTGTTCATTAATTTTATTATTATTATTTTTAATAATAATAGCTCATCAATAGATTTGATATTTGTCTATCATTTAGCTTCAAAATATGACTCCTATCAAACCTATATTCTTTCAGGTCTTGTCATTCTATGAATATACTTTGTATTGATATCGAATTTAATCTCTCTCTTTTTTGAAGTAATGTCTGTTATTTCTATTACTATATTGTAAAAGTCTAATTTATTGTAAAAGATTATAACATATATATTAGATGTTTCCAAATCATGGAGTCTTTTAGGATAATAATCATTTATTAACATCGTATCACAAATTAATAAAGAAATCTATTGAATGATATTAACTAATTCTTTTATCTTATGAGAAATGTTTTTTTCATTCTTTTCCATTATGCTAGTTCCTATCAAAAATGCATCAGCTCCTGCATTTCTTAATTGTTTTATTTGATTAGAATTATTTATTCCACTTTCACTAACGATCACATTTTTTCCTTTATCAAATTTATTTAATAATTTTTCTGTTATCTGTAAATCAATTTGAAGATCATCAAGATTACGATTATTGATTCCTATTAGATCATGTTTTTTCAAATTATATTTTAAAATTTCCTTAAACTCATTTTCACGGTGAACTTCGTATAAAATATTCAATCCTTTTTTGTGTGCATATTCAGTAAATTTATCTAGATCACCTTCGGCAAGATTCTTATCAAATATACTCATAATTAATAAAATATAATCTGCTCCGATATTTTTAGCACAGTCTAATTGTATTTCACTTACAATAATATCTTTCATTAACATTGGAATAGGTGTATGCCGTCTAATTGTGACAAAATTGTTTATAGATCCATTAAATAAATACTTCTGTGTTAAAACTGAAAGACCAGCGGCTCCACCTTTTATCATTTCTCTTGATATGTTTAACAAATCTGTATTATTATTTCTGTTCATAATTACTCCCTTTGAAGGTGAAGAAAATTTTATTTCAGTGATAATTGGTATTAGGCTTTTTTCCTTGTAATCTAAAATCTTTTTTTTTAAACTAAGAGCATCATGAGAAAAATCAATATTGCTTATATTATATAATCCTTCATCAATACTCTTAAACGAATTTTCAACTAATTTTTTTATCATATTTCTACTATTGGAAGAAAAAAATTTACTGCTCGTTTGATCTACACCTATAATATATAGCAATCTATAATTTACTATTATATCTATTGTGTCAATTTATTAAATAATTTTTTAAAAAAAGTAAGAATTTATTGCATTAAATACTTTTATAAACTCTATGACTAAGGTAATAAATAAACAGGTAGAAGATCTTATCGAGGAATTTACCGAAGTTAGGAAACTGACAGATGATCTATTCAAAACTCTTAATATTGAAGATGCTGTAATTCAATCTGATACTTTTGGCAGTCCTCCAAATTGGCATATAGCACATGTAACTTGGTTCTTTCACAAAATATTATTAAAATATGGTGAGAAACTGGATCTCAAAAAAATTAACCTAGATTATCTAAATTCATATTATCAAAAATTTGAAAATATTCTTCCTAAAAATCAACGAGGGCAATTTCCAAGGCCTACTGTTTCACAAAGCCTTCAATATCGCAAATACTTAAATGAAAAAGTATTATTATTTTTAGAAAAAATTGAAGCATCAAATTCTTTAACTAAAGAAATCCAATACTATTTAAAACTTGCCAATCAACATGAAATGCAACATCAAGAACTGATGATATATGATTTTCAAAATTATTTTGAAAGATTTCCAGATTCTACTGATAATTACAGACCTTTTAAAATAAATAATAATAATCTTGAAACAAAAGTACACAGTAGTCAAAAAAAAGATATGGTACCAATTCCAGGAGGACTTTTTGATATTGGATTTACTGGAGATGGATTTTCATATGATAACGAATTACCAGAACATAAAGTATATCTTTATGATTATGAAATTGACTTAACTCCTGTATCTAATGGTGATTTCATGAAATTTATAGAAGAAGGAGGTTATGAAAATTACAAGTATTGGCTTTCAGATGGATGGGATCTTGTTCAAGAATTCAAATGGTCTGCTCCACTTTATTGGTTTAAAAAAGGAGATGTGTGGATGAAAAAAGATTTCTTTGGTGTATCTCCTATTAATTTAGATGAGCCAGTAATGAATGTTAGCTACTATGAAGCTGATGCATATGCAAATTGGGCAAAGAAAAGATTACCAACAGAAGCAGAATGGGAAAAAGCAGCTAGTTGGAATGATGATATAAAAAAGAAAACAAAATATCCATGGGGAGATCAAATTCCCACTCCAGAACATGCAAACTTGTTAGAATCTTTTCTATGGAGACCATCTAAATGTGGTTCATATGAAAAAGGCAAGAGTTTCTATGGCTGCTATCAAATGATCGGTGATGTTTGGGAATGGACATGTTCTGAATATTCTTTGTATCCAGGTTTTAAATCTAAGTTCCCTGAATATACTGATAAATGGGCAATAAATCAAAAAGTCTTACGTGGTGGATCGTTTGCTACACCAAGACGACAGATTCGGAATAGTTATAGAAACTATTTTAAACCACATGAGCGAATTCTATTTGCAGGATTTCGATGTGCTAAATAAGTTAGTTAGTTAATTTTAAAGCGGTGTTAATAATGCTATATTAAACCATTCGTTTTTATCCAAAAAATTTTTTTCTACTTTAAAGTTACTTTTATTTGCTAATTCTTCTATTGATTTTAGAGTATATTTGTAAGAGTATTCTGTGAGTATCGTTTCTCCTTTTTTAAATACAAAAACTTGGTTTAATTTATTTATCTTTACTTTTTGTTTGACTTTTGAAATTAAATGCATTTCAATTCTATTTTTAAGTTGATTATAGTATGCAAAGTGCTCAAAATTTTCTAAATTAAATTCTCCATCTAATTCTTTATTTATTCTATCCAAAATATTTAAATTAAATTTGGCAGTAATTCCTTCTACATCATTATATGCAGCCTCGAGAATATTTTTTTTCTTTTGTAGATCAAATCCTATTAATAATGAATCTTCTTTATTGACCTTTTCTCTTATATTTCTTAAAAATATTATTGCATCTTTTGGTTCAAAATTTCCTAAACTTGATCCTAAAAATAATATTAATTTGTTGGTGGGAATATTGTTTTGAGAATCAAGAAATTTTGTTACTATTCTTAATCCCTCAAAATATTCAGCTGCTATAGGATGAATAATAATCTTTGACAGATCATTCTGCAGTTTCAAAGAACTTTTATATAGGAAATCCTTAGAAATGTCAATAGGAAAATAATGGAGATTTCCATTTTGTTTTTCTAAAAAATATTTTAACAAAATTTTTGTCTTCCTTGAACTTCCACTTCCTAATTCTACAACAGAAACTTCTTTATTATCGTATAATTTTAATAATAACTTGATATTTTCTATGATAATTTTATATTCTGTAATAGTTAAATAATATTCAGGTTGTACACAAATTTGCTCAAAAAGTTCAGAACCTTTCTGATCATAAAATAATGTTGGATTTAGTTTCTTTCTTTTTTTACATAGTCCATTCATTACTTCTTTAGCAAAGTCTTCCAATATTGTAGATTCGTTATTTTTATTGTGTGACAATTCGATTATATATATAAAAATATTATAAACTATATAATTAAATATCATAATTCTAATATTAAAGCATAATAGTTATTTTAGTGGAGGAGTCGCGAAGCCTGGTCAAACGCGCAGGACTCAAGATAACAGTAGAAATTAGTGATAAATCCCGTCCCTTAGGGGTTCGTGGGTTCAAATCCCACCTCCTCCATTGAAACCTTGGTTCATTGTCCTACTACAACAACCGAAAGCCTTATTCTTTGTAAACAACATCAAATAATTGATACTAGATACGAAATATTTTGCAGAAACAAAAAGTAAAGATTATTTCTTAGTTTATGTTAAAATTCATAAGCTATTTCTTTAAATCATTTTTTAAAACAATGCGATAACGTGCTTTGCCTGCTTTAAGATGTTCTATTGCTTCATTAACCTGTGATAGTTGAAATTCTTCTATAACTGGTGCAATGGAATGGCGATTGCAAAAATCAAGCATCATGCCAATTGTTGCAGGACTTCCAATGGGGGAGCCACTAATCGATTTTTCACCAGAAATTAAGGAAAATACATCTACCTTCACTGATGGTGCTGCTCCTACAATATGTAGCTTACCTCCTGGTCGAAGAGTATTAACATAGGCATTCCAATCCAGGTTAACATTTGAAGTAACTAATAACATATCAAACTTATTTGCTGATGAGTCTAAAGCATTAGGATCATTAGAATTCAAGAAATTATGAGCACCAAATTGCCTTATTTCTTTCTCTTTAGTTGGATTGGTTGAAAAGGCTGTAACTTCACAACCCCATGCATTAAGAAATTTAAGAGCAATATGCCCCAAACCTCCGATCCCAACTACCGCTACATGATCGGTAGGTTTTATATTATTCTGAATGATGGGATTGAAAACTGTAATTCCTCCACAAAATAAAGGACCAGCTGTTTTAATATCTATATTTTCAGGTAATGGAAAAGCCCAGATAGCTTGACATCGTACTTTGTTAGCATAACCTCCATATCTACCAACAATTACGTCCTCGCCCTTTGCGCAGCGATTATGATGTCCGCTCAAACATTGGTCACAAATTAAGCAAGAGCGAGCTCGCCAACCTATGCCTACATATTGTCCAATTTTGAAATGTTCTACCATATTTCCCATTGCTGATATCTTACCGATAATTTCGTGACCAGGAACAAATGGATATTGTGTTAATCCCCAATCATTGTTAAGCATACTCAAGTCACTGTGACATATTCCACAATATTCAATATCAATCTCTACTTCATCAGATTTCAAAGAATCTACATTGTAATCAAAGGGTTCTAGTTTACCACCCGCTTGATGAGCAGCATAAGCCTGAATTTTCATAGTAATATCTTACTTTTACATGCTTAAATATTTTGAAGAATAAAAAATTGAACTAGTTGTATTTTTACCTATATTTTCATATCTCTTTCTATTGATATAAATTTCAATTTTAATAATGCAATAGTTCTGGTATATATATTATAGTATAATTCACATATATTAAATACATAATTATTGGATGTAATAGTTTGAGATTGTTCTTTCCTCCAATATTGTTTTTAGTATAAATTATTTAATACAAACGATTGCAATGTAAACATCTTAGATAATTATTCAGTTTTATTTTATATATATATAGAATTGTCTTGCAAAGGCCATTGTAGTAGATTTGGTAGTAAAAAGGGAGGAGGAAAATACTCCCTATATGCTCAAAATTTTAAACGATGTACTGAATGTGCTATATATATAAAATATGACGGAAATAGATGTCCATGTTGTAAGTATCCTCTAAGAAACAAAAGAAGATCTACAAATAAACTTTAAGTAGATTAATTTTCAAATTTTAAAATCTATATCAATAAATATAATAATTAAAATTAAGATCTTAATATTGAATTGTATTTGATTTTAAAAAAATTAGAGTTTTTTATTAATAGTATTTTTGATGGGAATCAATAAATTATGACTATACTATCTACTGTAATTAATTATTTAAGATTAGTACGGATAGCTAATGTTTTTACTACTGTTTCAAATATCATTTTAGGTTATTTTTTCTTTACCGATATAAATAACCTTGATTATTTCATTATAGTCAAATTAATTGCGATATCTGCCATGCTATACATTGGTGGAATGGTATTAAACGATTATTTTGATATAAAAATAGATAAAAAAGAAAGACCTTGGCGTCCTTTATCCTCTAATAAAATAACTAAAAAAAATGCTTTGGTAATAATATTATTTTCATTTTCTTATTCTTTAATATTTTCATTTATTATGGGATTAAATACTTTTATAATCACTTTAATTATGATAACTTTAATTTTTCTATATAACAAATTTTTAAAAAATACATTTTATGGCCCAATAAATATGGGAATTATAAGAAGCTTAAATATAATTTTAGGGGCAAGTCAATCGATATTTCTTTTAAAAGAAGACTCATTATTAATATTTGATGCACGATTTTTAATTCCGGTTTTTTCTGAATTTTTTTATGTCTGTGCTATTACTATTTTAAGTAAGAATGAAACTAAAGAATTTCTCTTTAATTTTTACAATATTTTTCCATTTGTTATTATATATCTAATGATATTTTTTGTATTCTTATTTATACTTCTTAATATTTTTAATTACCTCTCCTTAATTCCTTTATTGATATTTTTCTCTGTAATATCTTATTCTCAAATAACTTTATTAAAAAAAATCATAACTATTCAAAAATCTATATCTTATTTGATAATGATGATAGTTATTCTAGATTCAGTTTTCATAACAGATATTGTAGGAATTTATTATGGCCTTACTTTATCATTCATATTAATAACTCCTATTCTTTTTTTATCTAGGAAGATATATATAACATGATTCACTTTTAATCTAAATTTAGAGACACTAAAAAAATCATATTTCTATTAATTTAACATATTATTTAAATTACTCATTGTTATTAATTATAGTGGTTATGATTAGGCATGTTATTGTTATTGATGTTGTAGGTTTAGAAGAAAAACATCTTAATTCTGGATTACTACCAACTATTTCTGCATTAGCCGAAAATGGTGAATCTTCTAAAATGAAGCCTGTTTTTCCAGCAGTTACATGTCCTGTCCAAACAAGCTTCCTATCTGGAGAATATCCAAATCGACATGGTATAATATCCAATGGCTTTATGGATCGTAGAAATTATAACGTATTTTTTTGGGAACAATATAATAGTTTAGTACAAGTTCCAAGGATTTGGGATTTCATAAAAAATAAGAAGAAGAATAATAATATTGATTTCAAAACAGCAGTTCTTTTTTGGCAAAATATTTTATATGCAAATTCAGATATAATTATAACTCCAAAACCTATTCATTTGGAAAATGAAATGAAAATGTGGTGTTATTCCAAGCCAGTTTATTATTATGAGACAATAAAAGAACAAATTGGAGAATTTGATCTTTCTTCCTACTGGGGACCATTTGCCTCCAAATTATCTAGTGAATGGATTACTAAAGCATCTCAGTATACAATAGAAAATAATAAACCCAATTTTATGTTTACCTATATTCCTCATATTGATTATTCTGCTCAACGTTTTGGAAAAGATAGTAATGAAGTTTCTAAAGATTTGATTTTTGCTGACAGTCTTGTTGAAAAAATCATAGATTCAACAAAAAAAACCAAAATTTATGAGAATACTCAATTTATAATATTTTCAGAATATTCTTTTAATGATGTTAATGGGGCGATTCCAATAAATATCATCCTGAGAAATAATGGTCTTTTGAATGTAAGAAAAATTGGAGACAAAGAATATGTAGATTTTGAGTTTAGTCAAGCATTTGCAGTAGTTGATCATCAAATAGCAAATATCTATATCAAATCATCCAACAATATAACAAAAATTGTAAATATTCTCAAAGACATTACAGATATAGATATTATAATAACAGAAAAGGAAAAACAGTTTTTTAATATTGATCATGAACGGGCTGGTGATATTATAGTTGTTGCTAATCGTGACAAGTGGTTTAGCTATTACTGGTGGTATGACGAAAATATGGCTCCTTCATTTACTAAAACAGTAGATATCCACCGAAAACCAGGATATGATCCTCTGGAACTATTTATCGATCCTAAAAAAAGATCCATCCCCTTTGATACAAGCTTAATAAAAGGATCTCATGGACGACCAATTAATATGTCAACACAAGAAGGTTATTCACTTTATGTATCTAATATTCGATCTAACTTGCAAAAAGACAAATCAAATTCAATCGATGTTGTGCAAATAGGAAAATACCTTATCCATTTGTTTTAGATATGTTGTAGAGTGATCTATTTAGTGAATTTTTCTATAACTCTCAATTCATTCTTAAGTTTGGGATCATTAGAACATGTAATTAAAATTCTGGCAGAATTTGGTTTACGTTATATAGAAATTCCTGGTGATCCTTCAAATTCATCTTCAAAAACCAATTTAGAAATTTTTAATACATATAATTTATCCGTTTTAGGAGTATCTGGTCTATGGACAGTATCAAAAGGAGGATTGTCTCCAATTCTTCTTACAAAAAATCAACAAATTCTCTCATATTCAAAAAATTATATTAAAGAATGTGTTAGAATGTGCAATTATTTTGGAGGATCTATTCTTAATATTTGTCTGTTATCAGATTATGATTTAAAAATAGATCGTAATCATGAAGTAATTTCTAATAAAGATAAAAAGAAATTACTCAAAGGATTGTTGCCTATCTTATCAGAACTTACATATTTTTCAAAGGATTTTGGAGTATGTCTTTTATTAGAACCATTAAATAGGTATTCTACTCCTTTTTGTTCTAATGCTGCAGATGCATTGTTTGTTTCTTCAAATATAAATGATGATCATTTTGCAATTCTTTTGGATACTTATCATATGAATATAGAAGAAAAAGATTTTTACTACAGTATAAAAAAGACAAAAAATTTTTTAAAACATATTCATTTTTCGGATAACAATAGGAAAATGCCTGGATTAGGTCATATTAATTTTAATTCTATATTCAAAGCATTAAAGAAAATACAATATACTAATTATATTGGATTGGAGCCTATATTAGATAAAAATTATATAACAGAAATTAGACAAGGATTAAATTTTTTAAATAAAATTTCTTATAAATATAAAATATAAATTTATTATTATAATCTTGAAAACATCAAATCCGATTTTTGATTTGTTTAATTAATTCTTCTAGCCATATAATTAATGAATTAAGATCAGATGTAATGAAATCAAATTTTAAATCCTTTGCTAAATCTAATATTTCTGAATTTACAAATAATACTATTTTTATATTCTCTGTCATTTTTCTTTTTATATAATCAACAGCTGTAAATAAAAATCTTAAAGAACTCTCTTCAGAACAACATAAAAAAATAACTTTTGTACCTTTTTTATGTAGCCAAAACTTTGTTATATACCTTTGAAGATCAATATCAAAAAAGGGATCAATATGTTGCTCTATATTTCCTATATAAATTGTATCACAATTTGACACTTCTGAAGCTACTGATAATATCTTTGAGTTTAATATTTGATCTTGATTTCCTGCAATGAAGATATTATGGATATTTTTATTATATTCAGTATTTTTATGATATATTTCAATTAAAATTACTAAATCAAATAATAAATTATATAAATAAATTAGTTCTGTTTTACCTAGTCTTCCTCTGTCATAAAGCCCTTTAATAGTGTTAGATGAGGGTATAATTATTTCTTTTAAAATTTTTAAAACTTCAGTATCTGAATAAATAATATTGAGTAAAATTTTACTCAATTCTCTCTTATTATATCCAACTAGCGAAGTTATAAATCTCTGTTGTAGATGGAGGTAGTCTAAAGGAAATTCTATATCTTCTACACCTGATTCTATTGTCCATATATTTATCGAACCTATTTTTTTTCTTTTTATTAAGCCAATTGCTGATAGAATATTTAGATACTTTGTTATTGTCATTCTATTAACATGAATGGCATCAGCTAATTCTATACTAGACATGCCTTCTTCATGATTTCTTAATATTTCAACGACCTTATTTTTTATTTCATCGATTGTGTATCTCCTGTACAAATTTTAACTATATAATTAATAAAAGAACACATTTATCATTTTTTATTAAATCTTTTTTTATTCATTTATTTATTTTATAATTATGAATTTGTTGGTAAGAATTAAACTATATAGAATACAAAAATATAAATATGATATCTATATTGGCATCGGCTAGCGATGGTTAAAGATAAATGTATTTTAGCATATTCAGGTGGATTAGATACATCAGTATGTATAAAATATTTGCAACTTCTACATGAACTTGAAGTTATTACTGTAACCGTAGATTGCGGCCAAAATGATGATTTCGATGAGATAGAAAAAAGATCTAAAGAAATAGGCGCTGTTAAGCATTATTATATAGATGCTAAAGAAGAATTCATAAATAAATATATCATTCCTTGCATAAAAGCCAATGGCTTATATGAAAACCAATATCCATTGGGAACTGCATTAGCACGGCCTCTTATTGCAAAGAAAACAGTTGAAATAGCAAATGAAGAAAATGCCAAAATAATAGCTCATGGTTGTACCGGTAAAGGAAATGACCAAATTAGATTTGATATTACTATAAGATCACTTAATCCAGATTTAAGAATTATTGCTCCAATTAGAGACATGAATCTTACAAGAGATATAGAAATTCAATTTGCAAAAGAACATAATATTCCTATATCAACTGAAGTCAAAAAATATAGCATTGATATGAATATCTGGGGACGGTCAATAGAGGGAGGAGATTTGGAAAATCCTTTTATGGAACCACCAAAAGATTGTTTCAAATTTATTAAATTTGATAATTCCGATGCTGGTTATTTGGAAATAGAATATGAAAACGGTATTCCTATAATTGCTGATGGTAAAAAAATGAATCTTATGGATTTGTTGAATTATATTAATTTTAAAGCAGGATCATACGGTGTAGGAATAGTTGATCATATTGAAGATAGAGTTATTGGTATAAAGTCTAGAGAAGTTTATGAATGTCCTGCAGCAATTGTTTTAATTAAAGCTCATCAAGACCTTGAGAAAATGGTATTAACCTCACACGAAGTCAGGTTTAAACATATTGTAGATCAACAATGGAGTTGGATGGCTTATTCTGGACTCTGGCAAGATCCATTGCTTAATGATTTGGATAAGTTTATAGATGCAACTCAAAACAAAGTTACAGGAAAAGTAAAAATGCTAATGCAAAATGGTTCTATACGAGTTGTGGGAAGGAAATCTAAATTTTCTTTATATAGGAATGACTTGGCAACGTATACTTCTGACTCTGTTTTTGATCAGAAATTGGCAAAAGGTTTTGTTGAATTATGGGGATTGCAATCTATTACAGCAAATTCTATAGCAATTAATTTAAATAAAAAAGAGAATAAAGGAGATCAACAATAGAATGAAAATAGAATGTAAAGACTGTGGAGGAGAATTAAATGTTCCAGAGGATGTAGTAGTTGGAGAAATAGTTTCCTGTCCAGACTGTGGAGGGGAATTTGAAGTAATATCTAATTCTGAAGGTAAAATAGAACTTAAACCGGCAGAGTCAGTGGGAGAAGATTGGGGAGAATAAATTTGTGAAAATATGGAACTTTCTATAATCTATGATAAATTACGATTCGAAGAAAAAGAGCTACATGAAAAGGCTGTTAATAAAGGAATAAGTACTCATTTAATAGATGCTAAACCTATTTCTTTTAGTACAGATATAAACCAAAGCAACTTCATTAAAGGTGATATTTTTCTTCAAAGATGTTTAAGTCATTTTCGTGGTCTATATATTACCTCTTGTCTAGAGTATCTGAACCATAAAGTCATAAACAAATATGATGTAAATGAAATTTGTGGCAATAAATTAAGAACATCTCTTGTATTAGCAAAATCTAAAATTCCATCTCCAAAAACATATTTCACTTTTAGCGCTGAGTCTTTTAAAGAATTAACAAATAAACTGGGCTTTCCTTTAGTTTTAAAACCTCTTGTTGGTTCTTGGGGCCGAGGAGTTTTTCCTATTCGAAATGAAGAAACAGTAAATATTATCATGGAAATGAGAGAAGAAAATGATTCAGCCTTGTCTAGGATCTATTATGTTCAAGAAATGATAAAGAGACCACCTAGAGATATTAGATGTATTGTTGCTGGAGATCAGATTATTACTGCGATATATAGATATTCTGCTGTAGGTGAATGGAGAACAAATGTTGCAAGAGGTGGTCATACTGGACTTGCTCCTATTACACATGAATTAGAAGAGATTGTAATTAAGGCAGCTACTGCCGTTGGAGGTGGTATTCTAGGTGTAGATGTTATGGAAGATGAGAGTCAAGGATTAGTTATACATGAAATTAACAGTAACGTTGAATTTAGAGGAGCATCTCAAGTATCGAAAGTAGATATAGCAAATTCTATGATTGAATATGTTCTATCAATTTTCAAAAAATAGAAATTTTTTCGATAATTCTATTAAAGATTTTATTATTTTAAAGGATAATAAAATTCATAAGATACAGTAATATTCTAATCTATAGTTCAGAACAATGAAAATAAGCGTTATAGGTGCTTCGGGATTCGTAGGCGGAGAATTACTTCGATTACTCGTAACTCATCCTAAAGTAACGGTTAACATGGTTACCTCTAGACAACAAGCTGGCGAGTATGTCCATCGCGTTCATCCAAGTTTAAAGGGATTCATAGACCTCAAATTTTCACCAATGGATATAGATAAAATAGCAGATTCAAGTGATTTGGTCTTTGTTTCTGTTCCCCATGGAAGTGCAAATAAAATTGTTAAAGATCTTTATGAACGAGATATTAAAATAATAGATCTTTCTGCAGATTTTCGATTAAAAAATGCTGATGATTATATAAAATGGTATGGATGGGAACATCCTTTCCCTGATTTACTTTCAAAATCTGTTTATGGAGTTCCTGAACTTCATCGGGAAGAAATTAAAAAAGCCAAATTAGTATCATGTCCTGGATGTATGGCAGTAACCTCTTTACTGGCAATAAAACCTCTTATAGAAAATGATCTTATTGATACTAGTCATATTGTTGTAGATAGTAAAATTGGTTCGTCTGGTGCCGGTGCTCAATCAAATGAAGGAACACATCATGCAATGAGATATGGTGTAATTAGACCTTACAAGCCAGCAAAACATAGACATACCGGGGAAATCATACAAGAGCTTAGTTTAATATCTAATAGAAAAATAAAAGTCAGTATGAGTCCGCATGCTGTTAATCTCGTAAGAGGTATACTTACAACAAATCATACATTTTTGAATAAAATAATTGGTGAATTAGAACTGTGGAAAATTTACAGACACTCTTATACCAATGAGCCATTTATAAGATTTATTAAAGATAAAAAAGGATTATATAAATTTCCTGATCCAAAGTTCTTAATTGGATCTAATTTCTGTGATATTGGTTTTGATATTGATGAGGATAATAATAGGGTTGTTGCATTATCAGCTTCTGATAATCTTATGAAAGGGGCAGCAGGTTCAGCAATTCAAAACATGAATGTCATGTTTGGATTTGATGAGACGGATGGCTTGAAATATACTCCATTAACACCGGTATGATCGTTATTAAAATTGGTGGTAGTATAGTCGATGGATTACATTCATCCACTATTTTAGACTTGAAAAAAATATTAAAAAAAGATAAGGTTGTTCTTGTTCATGGTGGAGGAAAGGATGTTACTATTATTGGTAATAAATTAGGAAAAGAACAAAAATTTATTGTCTCCCCGGGAGGAGTAAAAAGTCGATATACTGACAAGGAAACTGCAGAAATATATACTATGGTGATGTCTGGAAAAATAAATAAAACTATTGTAAGAATGCTTTTAAATAATAAAATAAATGCAGCAGGAATATCAGGAATAGATGGCTCTACAATTGAAGCAACAAGAAAGAAAAAACTTCTTATTGTTAATGATAAAGGCAGGAAAATGATAATTGATGGAGGCTATACAGGAAAAATAAATAAGATTAATACATTATTAATTAGAAAGTTATTAGAAGGAAACTTTGTTCCGGTTGTTTCTCCAATAGCTTTAAGTGAAGAAATTGAATTTTTAAATGTTGATGGGGATAGAGCAGCTGCATATATTGCAGGTGGATTATCTGCTGATAAAGTAATTTTTATTACTAATGTTAATGGTCTTATTTTAAATGATGAATTAGTAACAAAAATGACATATGATAAAGCAAACGAATCCTTACCAAAAATTGGTTATGGGATGGAGAAAAAAGTGATGGCATGTATAGAATCTTTGGATATGGGTGTCAAAGAAGCCATTATAGCTTCAGGAAATGTTGAGAATCCTATTTCTTCTGCAATGTCTCATATTAATTGTACGGTGATAACAAAATGAGTGAAGATACTTATCTTGGAAATCTTTATCAGAGATTTCCAATCAATATTTCAAAAGGCAAAGGAGCCATAGTTTGGGATATTTTTGGAAAAGAATATATTGATTGTATGGGTGGTTATGGTGTAGCATTAGTTGGTCATTGTAACGATCGGGTAATTAATGCAATTAAAAATCAATCGGACAATCTTATTACTTGTCATATGTCAGTATATAATGATACAAGATTAAAATTTTTACAAAAAATGTCTAAAATTTCTCCAAAGGAACTTTCAAAGATTTTCTTTAGCAATAGCGGTGCAGAGGCTATCGAAGCTGCTTTAAAATTTTCTAGAAAATACACAGGCAAAAATGGAATAATAGCCATGACTGGAGGATATCATGGAAAAACTTTTGGTGCATTATCTGTAACATATAATGAAAAATACAGAAAATCTTTTCAACCATTGTTAGAAGGAGTAAAATTTGTACCATATAATAATCCATCAAAAATTGAGGATTTGTTAGATAGTTCTATAGGAACAGTTATTATTGAACCTATTCAAGGTGAAACTGGTATAATTGTTCCTTCTGATGATTTTCTTCAGAAAGTAAGAAAAATTTGTGACCAAAATAATTTAGTATTGATTTTTGATGAAATACAAACGGGAGTAGGAAGAACAGGTAAAATGTGGGCAGGTGAACATTGGTCAACAACTCCTGACATTATGTGTCTAGCTAAAGGTATAGCGGGAGGATTACCAATGGGTTTAACTCTATGTAAATCTGAAATCCTTGATGCTATGAAAGTTGGAGAACATTCTTCAACTTTTGCTGGAAATCCACTTTCATGTGCTGCGGGTATAGCTACTATAGATTCTCTTGTAGAAGAAAATCTGGTTGGTAATGCTGCCAAAGTAGGTAATATCTTCAAAAATGGATTGTTAGAACTTAAAGAGAATCATAGAATAGTGAGAGATGTACGAGGATTAGGTTTGATGTTAGCTCTTGAATTACGTTTTGATATTAAGGATGTATTATTTGAGGGTATTAAAGAAGGACTTCTTATGTTATACTCAGGAAGAAATATAATTAGATTATTACCTCCATTGGTAATTGATGAGGTAAAGGTATTAAAAACCTTGGACATTATGGATAAACTATTAACTAAAGAAGAGGAAAGAAGAAATGTTAAATAATATTGATTCATTTGACGAAAAGATAATAAAGATTCTTCAAAACGATGCTAGAAAACCATTTGTAGAAATAGCTAATACTATAGGTTTATCGGAATCAGCAGTAAGAAGGAGGATTAAAAATTTAATTGATAATAATATTATTAAAAAATTCACAATTGAAATCAATAATAGTGAAAAAACTAGCGCAATTACTCTCATTTCAGTTGCATCTAGCTCTGACACATCAACAGTAACATCAAAACTGTTAAATTTGGAAGGGGTTGATGTTGTATATGAAATAACAGGTCAATATGATATTGCAGCAATAATAAGTGCTCCTGCAATTTCAGAAATCAATTCATATATTGATGAAGTCAGAAAAATCGAAGGTGTTTCAGATACAAATACCGTAATTATTCTTAAAACATTAAAATACTAATTTAATATTTATTATTCAGAATTCTAATTTAGATTTTTAACGTTAACATTTATATCATATACGAAACCTGTAAGTATATTATCAAAATGTTACTGAAATCAGATGATCCTAACTATTATGCGCACTACTACAATAATATAGAAAATGGTAAAAAAAAAATTAAAATTCTTGATTCTACATTAAGAGAAGGAGAACAACATCCAGGTGTTTCCTTTACTAATAAACAAAGAATTCAGATTGCATGGATGTTAGATTCATTTGGCGTAGATCAAATCGAGATAAGTCCAGTAGTCTCACCAGATCATTTAGAAGCAACAAAAACAATTCTCAAACAAGGGTTAAAAGCTGATATCGTTGCCCATGTTAGAGCAATAAAATCTGATGTGGATATAGCTCTAAAAACTGATTCTACATGGGTAGCTACCTATATGGGGATATCAGATATTCATCTTAGCGCAAAACTAAAAATATCTAGAGAAGAAGCAAAAAGTAGAGCTATTGAAGTAGCTGAATATATAAAATCACATGGATTAAAATCTCGTTTCACGATGGAAGACGCTAGTAGGACTGAGCCCTCTTTTCTCCTAGATATGTGTAGTGAAATGAATAAAATAGGTATTGAAAGAATTAGTATTCCAGATACTGTGGGTATAATGCGCCCAAATGGTATGTATAATTTAGTTAAAATGGTTTATGATAGTCTAGATATGTCAAAAACTTCTCTAGATGTTCATTGTCATAATGATGTTGGATTGGCATTAGCAAATGCATTGGCCGGTTGTGAAGCTGGTGCGGATCAAATTCACACTACAATTGATGGATTCGGAGAACGGACAGGCATTCCATCCCTTGCTGAAACTTCTATTGCATTAACTCTGATTTATAGATCCGATAACAATTTAAGACTACATATGTTAAAGGACCTATCAAAGACTATCTCCCAATATACAGGTTTAGAAATTTCAGAATCTAAACCTATAGTAGGGGATAGTGCCTATAAACATAAGGCTGGTACTCATCTTGCAGCAATTTTAAGAAATCCCTCTGCATATGAAATTATTGAACCACGTATGGTAGGAAATAGAAGAAAGATTGTTTTTGGAGAACTAGCAGGAAAAAATGGAGCTGCATATCTTCTATCTTTACTTGGTCTGGAGACCAGTAGACGCGAAGCAGAAAATCTTGCAAGGGGATTAAAAGAACTTAGAATGGGTGATCTATTAGAATTATATCTTGATGATAGATTAGAAAGAAAGATACTTAATGAAGAAACATTAAATGTAAAAAAGGAGTAAATAAAATATGATAAAATGTGAGGAATGTGATGCAGAAATTAAAATACCAGCAGATTCTATCGAAGGTGAAATAATATCCTGTCCAGATTGTGGATCAAGTTACGAATTGGTAAAAAATGAAGGTGGATTTACTACAAAACCAGCTCAAGTAGTTGGCGAGGATTGGGGACAGTGACTGAGGGGAAGACTTCATCTTCTCTCACACTTCTTTATGATACAATACGATGGGAAGAAAAGGCTATCTATGAGGCTGCCAAAAAGAAAGGAATTGAAATAAAAAAAATTGATTGCAAGGATCTTGTTTTAGATTTAAATACACCATATTCGGAATACAATAGTCAAATTATTATTCAAAGATGTGTAAGTTATTTTAAGAGTCTTCATTCTACTGCAGCTTTAGAAGGGTTAGGCGCCAAAGTAATTAATCCACTTAATACTGCTATTATCTGTGGTAACAAATTATTTACTCATATGCTAATACAAAAAAAGGGAATACGAACTCCCAAAGTAATAACAGCTTTTTCTTCAGAATCTGCACTTTCAGCACTAAATGATTTTGGTTATCCCGCAATTATTAAACCTACAATAGGAAGCTGGGGTAGATTAATAGCTTTATTACGTGACAAGGAAGCGGCAAAAGCTGTATTTGAAGATAGACAGCATATGTTTCCTCTCTATCAGGTTTATTATCTAGAAGAATTTGTTTCTAGGCCACCTAGAGATATAAGAGCTATAGTAGTAGGTGATAATGTTGTTGCTGCAATTTATAGATACTCTGAAAAAGATGAATGGAAAACTAATATGGCATTAGGAGGACGAGCTGAAAATTGTCCAATTACAGATGAACTGGAAGATATTTGTATTAAATCTTCTCAAGCTGTAGGTGGAAAAATTGTAGGTGTGGATTTAATGGAAAGTTCAAAAGAAGGTTTATTAGTACATGAAGTAAATAATACAACAGAATTTAAAAATACAGTAAGAATTACTGGAATAAATATTCAAGATTTGATTGTAGATTATTCTCTAAGATACCAAATTAATTAATAGCATTGGTCTCAGTTAATTATGCAATAGAACTTTTAAAAAAATCACTTGATCTTTATACTCCATCTAGGTCTGAGGGACAATTAGCTAATCTACTTAAAGATAGATGTATTAATGAGCTTGGTTTTGAGCAAGCTCACATAGATAGTGTTGGAAATATTATTGCTACGAAGGGAAGCGGATATCCAAGAGTATTGCTTTGTGGCCATATGGATACTGTTCCAACTAAAGTTCCAGTAAGGATAGAAAATGGCTTCTTATATGGTAGAGGAGCATCTGATGCAAAGGCTCCTTTAATTTCGATGCTTTTGGCTGCTTCTGAGTTTCCTAAACAAAGTGGTACTATAATATTTGCTGGTGTAGTCGATGAAGAAGGAAATGCAACGGGTAGTAAACATCTTGTCAAAAATAATTTAGATGTAGATTATGCAATATTTGGCGAACCTAGTGGTATAGAAAATATTACAATTTCATATAAGGGACGCTTAGCTATTAAACTAACATGCGATGTTTTAGAAAGTGCACATGCTAGTGCCCCATGGTTAGCAAAAAATTCTATTGAGGAAGCCTACGATTTTTGGAATGCAATAAAAACTACTATAAATACCAATTATGAAAAGGAAAAAAGAAGTAGTTCTGTTAGTTGTTGTCTTACTGAGATTTCTGGCGGATCAAGTCACAATGTAACGCCTCAAAAGTGTAAAATAACAATGGATATTAGAATTCCCACTAGTCAAACTTGTCAACAAGTTTTGGACTCTATAAAAGATATAATTTTAAAAACATCAAAAGAAAAAGGAGTAAAAACTAATTTTATAATTGAGGATTTTACAGAGCCATTTGAAGCTGATTTTTCTTCTCCATTAGTTAGATCACTTGTTCTATCAGTTCTTGATGTATGTAAAAAAAGACCTATGTTATTGAGAAAAACAGGAACAGGTGATATGAATATAATTGGAAATGCTTTTAAAATTCCTGTAGTAACATATGGACCAGGAGATCCACATTCTTCTCATAGTATTAATGAGCATATACGTATAGCGGAATATCTTTCAGGAATTGAAGTGTTTAAAAGATCTTTATTTCATATGTCTAGAATACATAATATCCAGAAGAAATAATATTAGAGGTAATAACATCGAAGTATATTACTAATATGTTATGTTTTATTGGACTTGGGATAAATGGTTATTCTGGATTAAGTCTATCTGCAAAAGAGACATTGCAAAGATGTAAATTTATCTATATAGAAAGATTTACAAGTTATATTGATGATTATGATATAAAACAATTAGAACTTTTACTGCATGCTGAAAATAATAAACATATAAAAATAGTTCCTCGTTGGTTTATAGAAGATGCAAGAGATATCATTTATCAATCAAAAGAAAATGATGTCGCAATTTTGACTTATGGTGATCCATTTATGGCAACCACTTTTAATGAACTGTATGTAAGAGCAAGAAAAAATTTAATTAAGATAAAAATAATTCATGGTGCTTCTGGAATTTCATCTTTAATTGGTGAAATTGGACTACATAACTACAAATTTGGAAGGACTACAACAATTATGTCAGATCCTATGTCTGCAATAAGTGTCTATAATACGGTTCACGAAAATTTAAGAATTGGAAATCATACTTTAATTCTAACTGAATATAATAATAACAATGAAAATGACTATTTCTTTCTCGATCCTGTACATGCTATAGACATGCTTCTTGAAGCCGAAGAAAATATCAGATATAAAATCTTATCAGATGAAGTATTTATTATAGTGGCCTCTAGGATAGGAATGGAAGATCAAAATATCTTAGCAGGGAAAATTAAATCTATGAGAAAAATAGATTTTGGAAATGGACCACATTCTATCATTATAACTGGTCAACTTCATTTTACAGAAATTGATTCTATAACATCTCTTTATCAAAATCTGGATCCTCCTTTAGATAATACTGTATTCTTTCAACATATTGCAATAACAATGTTAGAAAAATACTTACCAAAAGCTAAAGATGATTTGAAAAATATGAAATTATATCTTGAAAATGAAAGAAATTCTACATTGGATAAGCAGAATAAAGGAATGTTTGACGTATTAGAAAATGCCGAATATTATTTATTAGACGCTGAAAGATTTCTTAATCAACATAAATTTGAATTAGGAATACTTAGTATAGGTTATGCAGAAGGATTAATAGATGCATTACGTTTCCAAAAAAATATCAATCCTTGGTTATCTTAATTTACTACCTCATTTTTTTAAGGATATTTTTTATATTTTGATTTTGAGAACTATTATTATAACAGAATAACCATTAACTATAATTGAGGTTGGATATTGAGTGAATAAAAATTATAATATTTCTTTTAAAATTCCTGATGATTTATTTCAATTTTTAAATAACGATACTTATTCTTTATTGATTAAAGGCGATTCAGGGACAGGAAAAACTGCATTATGTTTGACAATCCTTAAAGCATTAAATATAAAGAGTAATTTCTTTTATATTTCTACTAGAATATCACCTAATAAATTATTTTTTTATTTTAAGTGGATAAATAAGTATCTTAAAATAAAATATTCAAATAATTATAATAAATCTTCTAAAGATATAAATAGCTTAGAGCCTTTTTTTGAAGATGCTCGTTTAGATGAACCAGAATCACTTTTTGAACGAATAACAAATCAATTAATGGATGTGAGATCTCCATTGATAATAGTAGATAGTTGGGATGGAATAGCTTCATTTATGGATCGTGAATCAAGACTAAATAACGAACGTGTTTTGCAAACATGGTTAGAAAGAGCAGGCGGAAGATTAATTTTAGTAAGCGAGGGAAATGAAATAACACCTTTAGATTATCTTGTTGATGGAATTGTGACTCTTAAATCTACTAAAATTAACGATATAAATTATAGAGAAATGAATTTAACAAAATTAGGAGGAATTAATATAAAGAAAAATTCTTTTTTATATACTTTAAATAATGGAATTTTTAAAATCTATGAGTCCAATAATTGTTATGATCTTATCTTGGATCAGAGTCTTAGTTCACCAAAAAATAAAACTACTACTAAAAAAATTGAAAAAATTGATTCTGGTCATTCCGCCCTTAATAAAGATCTAGATGGTGGATTTACTAAGAATTCTATAGTATTATTAGAATATGATCCTAACATAGAGATTAAATATGTTATTTTATTTTTGTTTAATTTTTTTATAAATTGCATTGCTAATTCCCATACAGTCTTATTAGATAAGAAAATTGCTAGAGATGTTACTTATATTTTAAATTTACTTAAATTATATTTTGTAGATTCCGATGATTTTGATAACTCTATAAAATTAATTGACTTTACTTTGAATTCAAAATCTAATAATAATAATAATAATAATAATAATCTTAATACTGATCTATTATTTTCTTTTTTTTCCAAAGAATTGAATAATGTTAAATCAAATTCTATGATATTTAGCATTTTCAATTTAGATAAATATAAAAATATAGCAGATTATAAATTGATAAATTTATTAAGAGAAAAAGTAGATCTTTCATTTTTGGTACATCAGATAGGAAATAAATCTGAATTAGATCAAAAATTGTTTGATTTTAAAATAAAAATTACTCGTTTGAATGATGTAATTTGTATTAATTTAAGACATCCATATTTACGAGTATATGGACTTGAAATAGAGAATATGAATAATTCAAATATATTGATCAGAATAGATCCACTAATTTAAATTAAGAAATTATAGAATAATATACAGTATTAACTAATTATATAATTAAAATTATCATTTAAATCGATGATGTCTTTATACATTAAAAATTCGGTCATCTTATTTTATTAACAATACCTTTAATGGAATCTAAAGTAGAAATCTAATCAGAGTATAATGAAAATGATTGTAAGGACTACTTAGGGAAATTTCAGCTCTAAAAGAATTATACATACATTTCTAAGAATTATTTTTTGATATATCAATAAAAAAAGATAGACTAAGATCATCCATTTTACAATATAGATTTTATATTTACTAAAAAAATTATAAAAGAGATCGCTTTAAAAGATCAAGATATCACAACATAATATAGAAAGAATCTTCTAGAATCATTCGGAGTTCAAATATATTGCAGAGTAGTATAACTAAATATTGATTAAATCAAAGATTATTTTATCATTCTTAGCATTTGTATTTATATCTGGAACAATTACTAGTATCAATGATTTGATTTCTCAGAAAAAAATAATACCTGCTTTTGATACAAAACATAGATTACATTTACGGAAGCTTAAATTAGAAAAATAAAAAAAAGAAAGATTATTTGTATAGTGGAGTAGGATCAACTGTTTTTCCAACTATAGTATACGCTACAGTAAATGGTTCATTGCTTCTACTATGGAAATAGACTCCTGAGCCTGCAAATTCTACATGATCTGTTACTTCATCCTCTAAAATGTGCGAACCACCAACTGCAGTTTTACCTTCAACATTTGCTAGAGGAACAGCTGTTGCATTTTGTGTTACAGTAGTATTTAATGGTAACATGACAAATACATTAACTGGTGTACTTGCAGAATATGTGACTTCACCAACATAAATTTTATCTCCTTGAGGAGGAAGGGCTATAGCAATCTGATGATATTGTTGATGCTCTGGAGCTATATTATCAGGATGGGAAGTTTTTGTATTTTGAATTGCGAAATATTTATGTGATTTATCCATTGTTTGATTTTGTTCTTGTGCATAGGCTGTTGTAGAGATTAAAGAAAATGCTATTACAAATGACATTGCTGCGATTACTGTTGTAAATTTGTTTTTCATCTATTACCAATGTGCTAGATATCTTATATAACGATTTAGTAGAAAATTTCATCATATGAACCTATAATTTTGAATTTCAAGGCTAGTAGTTAAATGGGTTATAGGTAATTGGATGTTGGAGTATTGAACCTCCTGAATAATTTGCCTATTTGCCAAGATATTCCAACAAAGAAAAATCAAAAAAATTTTGTATTCTTTAACTACACGAAAAATATTATATTTGTGCAGTTCTAAACCCAGTATATCTGCTAGTGTATGAAGTTCGAAAGTGCATAAAAGTTATGTAAAATTTACGGCCCATGTTGGAAACAGGATGGGCCGAAAGGGAGTTGAACCCTCGACCTTTCGATTATCAGTCGAACGCTCCACCAAGCTGAGCTATCGGCCCAAATTACCTACTTACTATTGTTGGTGCTTTATTTCAAAGACAATTTAAATTTTTTTTTATAGTTAATTTTTATTTTGTTCTAGCAGTATATGTCATCAAAGTATTTGTATTAAATATACTAAAAATATTCAATCACTGTATAATAAAAATGCATTTAAGACTATCGTATTGTTATATGTATGATTCATGATTAAAAATATTAAGGGAGTAGCTATTATTACAAAAAATCTCAATAAAA
>DASSVK010000012.1:0-12852 GCA_035706205.1 Nitrososphaeraceae archaeon
TTTGAGACAATATTGAAATCATTATTTAAAATTCATCTAAATAATAAATGACTATAATGATTAACTATATTCATCTTAGTTTAATTATATTTAGAAAAAATCAACTATTATAACTTTATATTCAAAGAATCTCTATTCATCTATCATTTGTCAAATATATTAAATAAAATATATAAATAAATATTGAACAATAAAATTGTATCAATAAAAAGAATTAGTGCAGTATTTTTAGCAATTGTACTAGTAGCAGGAACAATTGCCATTATATTGCCATCATTTATGACTATAGAAACAGCACAAGCCCAACCATACTATGATGAAATGGACAATGACTACAATAGCTATGGGCAAGATTATGGAATGGATGACAATAACGACAGAAAATCATATGGAAAAGACAATAATTACAAACCCCAAAAAGATAGTAATAGTAAAAAAAGTGTCATTATAAACAAATTAAAATGTATCAATAACAACATAAATATCAACGGTAATAATGCTGGAAATGTCAGCATTGGTAATAAGGGACAAGTACCTGATGCAGAAGAAGGATACTTAGGCGCTTATTCATCTGATAATGAAGGATATTATGACGGACACAGTAAGAAAGATAAAGGTTTTGATTGTACAATTAACAATAACAACATTAACACAAATGTAGCAGGTGACGGTGGCAATGTAACAGATGGTAATGAAACAGATACTTGTGAAGATTGTTTTAGAGAATTTTTAAATGAAGAGCAAATTGCAGTATTTATATCAATTTTTGATACCGGGATTTTTGCCACTTTAGATCAAGTCTGTTTGAACCTTGACCTTGGGCAATATTCTGAAGAAGAGGTCAGATCCACATTAGAACAAGTCTTAGGTGCTGGACAAGACGAGAGGATAAACAATCTAATAGAATGTTTACTTAAAGTCGGAATAGTGTTTGCTCCAGAGCCATGATAATTTCCTTCTCAATTTTTTATTTTACAAATTAATGTTATAATATTGTCTTTTTATTTTTCAAATATTTATTAATTTTAAATAAATCCTTTTTAAGAATATAAAAAAATTATTATTATTATCAATATAGTTAATTAATTATTTTGCTTAGTTTATTAAATTCTATAATAATAATTTTTTTATCACAAGTTCATTATCTTTAAAGTTTCTAATAATAAAAGCTAAATACAAGTTATTAATATATCTATAACAACAGACTCATTTTTGAACCGCTATCGATATACTCTCGAGGGCCCGCAACTTATTTTATTAATATGAATAATATAATAATGATAAGGACATTATCTAAAGAATTCACAAATGTCAGTCTGTCTAGTCTTGGAACGTAGTTGTTTGTTTAGTCTAAAATTTTGTTTATCTTCTTCAGTTTTATTAAACTCATTAAAAGGTATTTTATAATCTACAATAGGAAATGGTCTTATTTTATTTTTTAAATTCATCATTTCTGCAAATAACTTTGCAGTCACTGGACCAAAGCCAGCATAATGATTGTTTGCTGCTACTATGGCAGTTTTAACATTTTTTTCATTTTTTTGTATATCTTTAAATTTATTTATCCACAAATGCATTTCTTTAGATCTATCTTTTTTTATTTTACCAAAATCACTTTCATCAATACTTCTATCTCCTATTAGTCTCAAATACAAAAAATCAGATGTCATTACTGGTGGAGTAACTAAAATATCTTGTTGACTCCATACAAGACAGTAATTCCTTTCTTTCAAATAATTATAAAAAAGCTCATTAAACCAACTATGGTGTCTTACTTCAAATGCATATCTAAATGAAGGGTCCAAAATATACTGCAAATTCTTTATCAAATCCAAACCTTCTGCAATCTGCATAGAAGGTGGTAATTGCATCAAAAAAACAAGTATCTTATCATATAGAGGTTCCATTACATCATAAAATCTCTCTATATCCTTAGCTACATCTTTCAATCTTTTATCATGAGTAATAACTTTAGGAAATTTCACTGCAAATTTGAAATTTTCAGGAGTTCTTTTATCCCAGTTATTAACCATAAAAGTAGAAGGTATTCTATAGAATGTAGAATCTATCTCAACAAAATTAAATATTTGAGAATAATATGAAAGCCAATATTTATTATCTAAGTTGTCTGGATAAAAAGGTCCTTTCCATCCATCATAACTCCAACCTGAACATCCTAGATAATATTCCAATATTTATTTGTAGTAAAAGAAAGCAAAAAACTATTTTTAAAAATGTATTAGTTTCTTCTTCTTGTATATTTCCATACATCAAACAGTACCGTCTACAAATTTCGAATTATATTTATAAATAAATAATCTTTAAAAATTATAAAAAATATACTCATAATTATTCTATAATATAATTTTGGGTTAGAATATAATCATTTCTTATAGTTTTTATTTGCAAATAATTTTCCGAATGTTTTACATAATTTTTTTTACTCTTAATTTGGACAATAAATTAAAATAATTTAACTACATATATATACATTATTAATGATGTATCGAAGTAGAACAGAAATAGCAGCAACGATACTAGATGCAGCCAATGGAGGAACAACCAAGACAAAAATTATGTATAATGCTTATCTTAGTTATAACCAAGTAAAGGAATATATATCTATTCTGATAGAAAATAATCTCTTAGAGTATCTTGAAGGAGCTAGAACCTTCAGGACTACAGAAAAAGGATTAAACTTTCTTAAAATGCATAATGAAATGGAAGAATTATTACAAACTACAATTGAACCCGACGAATAATTTAATATTTTATGATAAACTAAAACATATAATATTAATTTTAGTGGGTCTATATAATATCTATTTTAAAAATAATGAAGTCCAACAGCTTACAATCATATATCCAGATAAGGTTAACAGTCTTTGTACTTATTGGTTCATCATGTGGCGGAAAAGATCATACAGCTAAACCACCTGAGTTTCTAAAATTGCAATCCGAAATTGTAAACAAATCTCTAAATAATGTTTCTATATCTCAGGAGGAGATGAGAGCACTTGTATCTGCCTCATTAGGATCGGTATGGATAAGACTCCATCCTGAATCCCTTGAGAACATTCCAACTTTACAGCAAGCGAAGCCTGGGCTTCCCCTGACGCAATGAATAATCAGAATAACGTAGGAAAGCATTGGGAGGCAAATCCCAACTGTAGTGGTGCTTGTGATGAGCTTGCGAAAATAGCCAAACTTACTTTGGTCATAACAGGAACCGATGATAATGCTTACCAGCCGCATGTTAATTCTAAAGATTGCAGAAAAAATTCCAGGAGCCTGGCTTGTACAAATCAAAGATGCTGGTCATGCAGTAATGGATCAATATCCGGATGAAATCAGTAAGATATTGCAAATATTTCTTTCGACTAAAGCCCAATCCAACTAATAATATTTTTCTTATGAATCTAATAGTAGTAGTAGGATAAGTTGTTAGTTGTCTTCTTGTAGTCAATAAGTAAATTAGATTCAATAATAAAAGAACCTCCAAGTATACCTTATGGGTTCGAATCTCTAAGTATTTAACTCATGAAATCACTTATTTTTATCTTTATCGTTATAAAATTCTCCATTATTATAAAAAAATCAAAATATGCGGAATTTGTTCCTTTATTGCATTTGTCTATGTTAGAACTTTCTCATAATCAAAATGAACAATTAACACTGAAAACGTGTCTATTCAATTCCTTACGGGACAGTTATGTATTCGGTTCATATACAGGTTTTATAAATACAATAAGCAGAGAAAAAATGAGGCTCAAGAAAGACGACGACAGTTAAACTATCTACAATAATCAACAACATTGAAAGAGATGTTACCAATTCAGAAAACAAACAATTACTTGTACAATTCTTTGAGTTTATGAAAAGAGCAGGTACCTCAGAAAGATATCAAAATAATAACCTGAAAGCAATTATAGCTTATAGTAAATTTCTTGAACCATCTATTTCATTTTATGAAATAAAAAACAAAAGCCAAGTTATTTCATTTTTGGATACAAAATAAAAAATAGTGAAGAGGATCGAGATAAACGCTGGATTATGTTGAAGAAAAAGATAATAGCATTATAGAGAATGTTAATTATTAAAAATGTATTTTTATCTTACCTTTTAACAATAAGCCTCATAAAATAAAAGTTTATTGAAGTATAGTAAAGCTAAATGGTTTAACTACTTGGCTATTCAATGATGTTGGCAGCGAAGAGTCTTCTGGTTTGACTTCTATACTATATAACAAAATGGCATTTCCGTTTGCTTCACCTTCTGCTATTGCTTTATATTGCTTCCCTGTTCCACTACGTTCCTGAACTGTGGTTTTATCTCCTGGTTCAAGTACTGTTGGTAAAACTCTATTCATACATTTAGGAGTCATTATTTCTTCTACAATATTATTTAAGTTTGTAGAAAAGTCAGTATTGCAATTACCTGCAATAAATGTAATATTTAGTGGTAATGTATTTATCACAGTAGCATTTACCTCGAACGTATCACCTACATAGACTTCTTTAGGAACAGTAATGATATTTTCAAGTTTAACACCAGTAACTAATTTATTCACTAAATCGTCTAATGTAGAGATTGTTGAATCATTATTTGTTATTGATTGTGCATAAATATTTTGATGGTTAGATAATGCTACAAATGATATCACTACCATCATTGATAAAAGTATAATTATAAATGTTCCAAATATTCCAACATTATAAGATTTCATTAGCCAAAATATGTTGGAACTAATATATAACCCTTTTAAAGATATATCATAATACTATATACTTTAAATTTTCCTTTAGATATAAAAAATATTTAATTTTCAACAATATGTTTGGAGAATATTATACGAAAGAAAAAATAGATTGCAGGTTCGAATCTTATGCAGATAAATAGAAGATTGAGCAATCTATGAAAGAAATTAGTAGAATCCTACTACATGAACTAATCTACTCCCGATAGTATTGCTAAATAGATAGGTAAACAGGACTGATAGTATTTATTATACTGATAACTGATAAGATTAAATATAAAGTCTCTTTTTCAAAGGATTTATTTTGTTTATTTTAGAAATACTAAAATTATATGTGGCGTATGCTAATTTTGATATGAAAAAAATATTCTCTGATTTTGTTATTTGGCATTTTAGTTATAGGAATGTTTTTTTTATCAAATGCTCATGGACAAGATGATATTTCAAAAACTATTACTAAAAAAATGCTAATCCAATGTATATCATTTAACAAGCAATGACCATTGGAGGGCTTCTATTGTTATATCTGATGTAAGTAACCTAAAGAATTTAGGATATGATGTTACTCCTCTTCTTCTTAGCATAGAAGGAGTACAAGTTGGTGTAAAAAATCCTCATCATCATTTGAATCTTGATAATGTTGTAGCAAATGTTACTAATTTTATTAAGGATGGTGGTAAAGTTATAGTGTGTGGTATCTGTTTAGGAATAGCTGGATTTGAACCTAATGAAATAATTGATGGAGTAATAATTGGAACTGATGAAATAACACCTAAACTATTTACCAATGCTACAGTAGTTACTTATCAAGCATTGACCTATTTTTTTAAATTATCTTCAACTTATGATAGATTTTATATGGTTAAAAAGGTTTGAAGTTACATAAAATAGGAATTTTTATATGATGTTATTCAAATATAATTTAATGAAAAATATTAAAACTTTGGCCGTTTGTATAATTAGTGTATTTATTTTAGCGAGTGGCAATTTTATCTCTAAAGCAGATGTATTTGGTCAAGTTATAACAAATAGTGAAGAAGAATCTGTTGTATATATGCAACTGTCTGATATCTTAGACAATACTAAAAAAAGTTTAGATGATGTCGTTCAAGCAATTAACTCTGGAGAAAAAGATAATGCATTAAACATTATATCCAATATTACTATGAATATTAAAGAAATAGAGAATGGGTTAAATCTAATCGTAGATAATCCAATTCATGGTGGAGATTAAATTAGATTAGTAATTCATTCAATTACACGATTTTAGATTATCATGGTATTTTTCTAACTCGTTATATTTTAAACAAAAAGAATTAATTAATTTCCAAAGAATATATTAATACAAGTATTATTTAATAATGCTTTTAAGATGCATAAAAAATCAAATAAAATGAATTTATCCAATCCTATAGTTATAGTAGTAGTTTTGACTTTGTTGTCTTCTACTGTGGTTATTTTCTTTCCTCTGGTATCAGAACAACAACAAGACAAACCAAGATATGTTTTGAAATTGGCAAAAGCAAATGTTTCTATAGATATTCCAACATCTAAAGGATACATAGATGGTAATATAGCATATTTTATTGCTACTGATGCTTCTGATGAACATGCTGTATCTTCTATTACAAATAATACTGGTTTTCCAGTAAATTATGCTCCACTTTTGAATAATACGCCTGAATCAATTCGTGGCCAAGGTTATGTATTTTTAAATGGAGTCCAGGGTGAAGCACCAGGTGGATTTCAACTTCCAGTTGCAAATGCAGTACCAGGAGATAAAGATTACATCCCATTATGGCAGACAAATTTTGTAAAATGGAATGACAATGCAACTGCAAGAGAATTAAAGTCGGTAGAAGAAATTGTGGCTGCTCAAAATAATGGAGAACTAACTATTACAGAAACAAACATCATTGTAAATAGCCCGGCTATAAAATGGCAAATGATTCATTCCAAGTAAATTAAATAAATAAGATAGACTATAGGCAAAAATATAACGAAATCCCCCTCTTTTTATTTTAACAAGATATTTCAATAGTTCAACAATATCTTTAACAGTTTAATTTTGAAATTAATAAAAAGAATGAGAAGAAATTATATATGATTGTAAATGCCTTTTTCATTTTATTATTTGCTCATATGTTTTAAAACTGTTTGTTGATCAAAAAATGGACAATTAACAACATGTTTTCCTTCCATGGCTGGAGCAATAGTCAATAATCCTTTTTCTCTTGCATCATTGAGATCGGCTAGTGTTTGCAGTAACTTTGCTTGTATTGGATCATTCCACTCTGCAAAGTTTATTCTCCACATTGGACTATAGTTTTCATCAGTAGGTCCTGCATGTCCTATACCTGGCTGAAATCCCATAGGTCCAGTACCATTTATTCCATTTGTAAATTGAGTCAAGTCTACTGCAGATGGTGTAGTAGCAAGTTTTTCATCAGAAGGGACAAAGACAACTCCCATCATGTTTGCAGGCAATTCAGGAACTGCATCAGTCACAATGTAATATATAGTGCTTCCATCGGGATCCCATCCTCGATGAGCAACAAAAGTAGCAACCATATTTTCTATATCAATTTTTGTCACCTGATCTTCTCTATATGGAGTTTCATCATTAATTTCACCTTCTTTGATCTTTAATTCTCCACCATCCCATTTTACTGCTGGTTCGTTTACTACGACATTAGTTCTTTCTATTTTTAATTGTCCATTATTTTCTAATTTTAAAATTTCATCTACAGATTTTAATTCTTGTACATTTTCTTGATTGACCCATTCTACTATATTTAGTTGATACAGTGGACTATATCCATTATCACCAGGTTTAGCGCTTAATACAGAAGATTGAAATCCAAATAGTCCCTCTCCATTAATTCCATTTTTAAATATATAAGCCTGTCCTAAAGCATCTGTTGGTGTTTTTGATAAAACTGGAGCAACATTGGCTTTAAATCCTGTCTTGTTTGTTATCAAATCAGCAGTTTCTTTATCTGATGCATCAGTTGCTATTGCATACATCTCTTTTCCATTCACATATTCTTTGATTAATGGAATATCAATTGGTATATTGGCTGCAGCAAGTTTTAATACCGAACTTGGATCAGATTGCTGAGCATATATAATCTTGTTTGTTGTTAGTAATGGACCTGTAATCATGAGCAATGAACCAATAATTGCAAACGCCATTACGTTTGAAAAATTTTTTGCATCTCTTTTATTTAGTTGTAATAGATTTTTAATTAATTAAAAAATAAAATTGATATATAAAAGTAATAACTTGAAGCATTCAAGTTATTATTGAACATGTAAAAACTTCATTTAATTTATAATGACTTACTGCTTATCAAAAGTTTTCCAAGAGTTGTGATATTAGTTGAAATTTTATTTCTTTCTCCTTTTTCTATATCTACTAGTCCTAATTCTGCAAGTCCTTTTGCATCTTTCGATCCTTGTACATGATAACTTAAAAGTGGCTTTCCAAATCCAGAAATCTTTTCAAGTTGATCTAGACTATCAACAGTTCCTCCAGCATTATCAATAGCCATAAGGATTTTCTTCTTTGCATCTGATATAATCTCATTATAACTAAGTTTCAAAACAGGCATCATTAATGGCATTGTATGAGTATAATCCATTCCAAATGCTTTCACACCATGTATAAATGCTGTAGAAAGAGCAGCACAACCCAATAATTTATCACCACAACTAACATTCATCAATATATCTTCAAATTCATTACTATGTAATTGTAAGATTTCATTTATTCTATCCATTGTATCTCTAATTACATTTTCTTTAGTAACTAAGGTAATTGTTATTGGAAGACCTAAAATGCTTTTGATTCTTCTTGAAAATTCTTCGGCTTTATTTTTATCTTCATGAAAGCAGATCAATATTAATTTGTGAATGGGAAAATTTTTGATACCAAATGCTATTGCTTCTTGTTCCTCTGTACCAAAAGTAGCAATCTGTAAAGTCTTCAATTAATTATTTTAATTTCTCTTGATTTAATTATAAAGTATATCTTTAACTGTTCAATTTTTTGTTAAATAACGAAGTTATAATAATAGTAAAGTATTCTATTTTATTTGAAATATTTTTATCTTTTAGTATTAGTTATTCTCAAATTATTATTAAAAATTTTTAATTAAACCATTTGTATATACTCTTTAGATTTTACTATTATTGCGGTTCTTGTTAGAATCTTTTTTATTATTTTTTACGTATTCTTTTAATATTTTGTTTACTTTCATTCTTTGTCTAAAATCTTTAATTAATTTCATCATTATCGGACTTAGAGCCATTCCTAAAATCATACCTAACGTCATATCAATTAGCGATACCATAAAAAAGATATAGTCAAGTTAATGTAATAAGTAAATAGTTTTTATTAAAAATTAAAGATTCATGCTTTTTGAATATTAATTAAATCTAGGTGTATTTTTAATTTTAAAAAACTTTTAATAGTTAAAGTGAATTCAACGTATTATTATCGTTATTTGTATTATAGTGGAAATTTTTCCAACAACAACATTTTTTAAAAACACAATTAGGACATTCAAATGGTGATTGACTGACTTTACAGTCTTCTATATCACAAATACATTCAGAACATTTCAAAGTAAAATAAAGATAAACTCCATAGAATTTAAGATTTCAATTTTAATTCTTGTAACAAATTACAAAGTATAAATTGGCAGGTTCTTCGTAATCTTCAATTATATTTTGTATTTTAAAATTATCATTAACAAAAAATTTTATATCTTGTTTTGTAAAAAATCTAATGTGAAAACCATTAATATCATAAATATTTTCCATTACTTTTGTACCTTTTTTATATATAATATCTTTATCATTTCTAACAGAAAATGATAATAATCCTTTATTCTTAATAACACGTTTCGATTCACTAAATAAAAATTTTAGTTCATCATCAGTAAACCCCATATTATAAAACATATGCGAATAAACAGCATCAAAATGATTATCGAAAAAAGGCAGTCCTTTTACTGCATCTATATTCTTTAACTTGATATCAAGATTCAATTCTTTTGTTTTTATTCTCAAATTTTCTACCGCTACTTTTGATGAATCAATAACATAAACTTCCAATCCTTTTGAAGCAAAAAATATAGAGTCTCTACCTTGACCACAGCCTAATTCCAATATTTTTTGAATTTTATGCTTGACAAATTCCTCATAACATATTAAAGCAAATTTACTTGGCTCATCACCAAAAAATGAAGAATCATTAGAATAAACCTTGTCCCAAATATTATTCAATAAAAAAACATATACAATAATTATGTTTTATCTTTTTATATTTACACTTAATTAATTCATAATCCTGTGATGTTAAACACAAGATTTTATGGAGAATTATACATTAATCTAATTAAGAGGAAATTATGAATAAATGCGAACATTGGGCGTGTAATCTAAAAAATAATACATGTATTGGTTGTGGTTACTATCATATGTCCACTTTACTTGCAAGAACCAATTGATTGTAAATGTATGTGCTATTAAAGATAATTGTTGTAAGATATCTGATTAAGAATATTTTACTTTTTTTTATTTTAATTAAAATTGAATTAGAGGCAAAAACGTCTCACAACCCTCCTTGGTTCTATTGAATTTGCTACTTAGACTATTGCCATTCAAATTTTTGTAGTCAATATCAATCTAGTAGAATTTAATTCAAATTCTTTTAGTTATTGATTGAACACAGAAACCATGACTATTCAACTCCCTAAGGTAAGTCCTTTTCTGAGGTTCATGATATATTCTGACAGATGAAAAAGTTTTATTCTTTTTTCATAGCAAAAAAGATGAAAGTAAAGTCTAAACCTATTGAATTCCATCGAACAACCTTATCTTTATACTCAAAATCTATTGGTTCAGTTAGTTTCAATCCATTTTTATCTGCGATCTCTACCAACTTTTCGATTTCATCTCTGCTGAAAATATTATCTGGTGTACCCTTAGAAAGGATATTTTTATTGTTAACTAATTTATCAGGCCAATAATCTGTAGATGTCAAAAGATAACCATTATTTTTTATAATTCTACTCATTTCTCTAAAGTAATTTTCAACGTTAACGCCATGTTCGATAACTGATAAAGAAGTCACATAGTCAAACATCTGATCTCTGTACTTTGTATCTTCTAAGTTTCTAATTGAAAGTTGATATGATTTGTCATTATACATCTTGGCTATTGGTTCATAATCTTCATGATACTTGAAAGAACTGTTATTATTATTAGTAAAATTTGGATTACAATCCGATGATTTCAATACTAGATCGCAACCGTAAAGATTGATAAATCCTAATCTTTTTAACATAGGTAAAATGGGAGATTCATAACATCCTACATCCAATACAAAAGATTCTCTATTTCCACCACTAATCATTTTGATCATTTTATATGTATCCCATGATTTGATTTGCGAATGATGTCGAAAAAGTTGAAGTTCCTGAAGACCTTGTTCAGCCTCTGTCACCTCAAATATGTTCTTTAAAACTGAATTATAAGTCAATCTTTAGTATTTCTGATTTATCCAACATTTAAAATTACCGTTATTTCTTTGAAAAAAATTAATTTTACTAATCCATATTATTACTATGAGACGATCAAAAAAAGTAATAATATTGAATATTGAAACCATGACTATTCAACTTTCGATGGGCTCGTACTTTATTTCTTAGAATCAACTATGGTCAAGGATTCGAACAGAAATCAAGATTAGAAAGACATTTAATTACATCACATCCAAAGCCAGTACCATCAGCAGCAGATGTTGAAAAAGGATTAGCTGGCTGGTATAAGATTTCCAAAATCTAAGGATGAAATAATTAGTTATATATCTTTTCTAGGCAAGAACCAAAATTGAAAGAAGAAGAATAACTTGATCTAATAGAGAGTCTGCCAGACCATACCTATAGAGATTCAACAGAAGTAGCAATAGCAATAGGAAAGAAGAGTGGAAGAAAAAAGATTAGAAGTGCAAAAGAAGTTGAATCCAACAAACCTCCAAGTAAGAAAGGAGGAAATGTAGCAGCATCTTTGTCAATTTCAGCTTCTACGTTGGCAAAAACATTATCAGGAATAGATCTACCACAATCTAAAGAAAATATTAGAAAATATGTTAGTAAAAACATAGCCAAAATGAACAAAGATGTACAATCAGAAATATCAAAAATATTTGAGACTTCCTAAGAAAGACTACAAAGATATGGTAGATATAGAAAAAGAGATAAGTAAAATTTTATAACAGTAATTAAAATTTTCATGAATAATACAATAATATTATAATTATTACGATATTAATAAGAATAATCAAATAAAATCTCGAAAAAGGAATATACAAATTTCATATTTTCTTGAGAATGATTGTTTGATTAGGTATATTAAATTTAAAATGCTAGCACATGACGCATGAAAGAATCTATTGTAACTTCGTCTCCTGTGAATAAAAAAAGGAGAATTTAACTCTATTGTTTCATTACATTTGTAGCACTTTAGGCGATCACCATTCTTCCAGTCTAGATGAGTCAAATATTGAAACCTTTTACGAATATGTTTCCTATGAGTGTCATGTCTAGAATATCCATCATCTAATAACCTCATCTTGTATTTTGCTCTACTGATTATGAAACAAAATAATAAACCCGAGAAAAGTAGGAACCTAAGGGAGTAGAATAGTCATGGTAACAGTGTTCAATCAAACAATATATTAATTCAATAGAATTTTGTAGAATTATTTACTATTTTTATAAAGTCTTATTCTTTTTCTTTATCTCTTGATTATCACCATCGTCTTTGTCATCATTATCATTTTCATCTAATGCCGTAGTAGAAGTAGTAATACTAGTATTAACTATAGAATTAATTAGTTTATTGTTCTCAAATATATTTCCAATTGTACCTGGATCTCCTTTAAAATTTAATATTCCAAATTCTGTAGCATTTACTATTTTATTCAAATGAAATGTATTATCAGATGCACCAGTCTTGACAACTATACCATTTATAGAATTCATGATAGTATTATTGTATATGTTGTTATTAGAAGACTTTTCACT
>DASSVK010000013.1:0-5023 GCA_035706205.1 Nitrososphaeraceae archaeon
AATATTCTATTTTTTGAAATCTATCAATTCATCAAGATAGGGTATTATTAATTTTCTATTCTTAAAACCATCTTTTTAACAAACAAGTTCTTTAATAATTAACAAATTAAATCGTAATGATTATAATATACCTTTTTCAAATATCAAATTAATCTCACGGATTAGAAACATGTATGTTTTATAGTTATTAAATAATTCTAATTTATAGCATTCTTTAAATAATATTTTTCAAAGTACTAAATTTATGAAAAGTAAAGAAGAATTTATATTTATAAAAATGAAATCATCATTAAAAATATTTGTTTTAGTATTAATTTTGATAAATTCTCTTTCTATCAAAGTATTAGCTTTAAATGAAAATTCTGTAAATACTACTTCTCCTCATTATGACAATGAATTAATAAATAATACAAATGATAACGTGATGTTGCCAGGAAGCAACATGACTTTTGGTTCATCCTTAGATAACGCTAAAATGCATTTAATGGAAGCAATCATGGATATTGAGGATAATAATATCGATGGAGCATTAATGCAATTAAATATGACTAGTAACTATATAAAGATGCACGAATATGAGATGGCAGATATGATGCTTATGATAAATAAGATGTTGAAATAAGTAGATAAAAAATAAAATAGTTAATTAAAATATTTCTTCAAATGTAAAAAATATAATTAAAGATCTAATAGAACAAAGACTAATTTATTATTAATAATAATACTTTCTATTAATCGATTTTTAGTTACTTTCAGAATATCTAAAAAAAGAAAGCTTAAATCATTTATTCTATAATAAATTTTGTGTCAAAGGAAAATCATAAGTCAGTTTTATTTTCCTTCTCTGCGGGGATTGTTGCGGGGCTTGTATCTATGGCTATAATAATCATGATCAAAGTATTTGCTGGTGGATTATCTCTACCGGAACTTGCATCACAAACATTATTTTCACTAACTCCTGGAGAGTTTGAATCTCAAGCAATAGAAACTTTTGGTCCTCTTGCTAAATATTCTACTTTTATAGGATCAATAATAGTTATCACAATAATCCTTGGTATATTCGGGATTCTTTTAGATAAATTATATCACAAATTTAATTTGAATCGCTATATACTAAAGACTATCTCTTCTTTTGCATTAACTTATGGAATCTTAGTTATAATTTCCATCATATTAGTAACAATAATTCAAGCTAGGAGTGGATCTCAAGCAATTTCAATTCAACTTGTCATTCTTTCTCTTATTCCATCACAAATAGCATATGGATTAATTCTTCCATTGTTTTTGAGAAAACCAAAAGGTAAAGTAGAACAGAAGCCTTATCTACAACAACAAACAATAATAGAAAATACTAAAGAAGAAGAAAAGAAAAATTATAATAGAAGAGATTTTATTCGTCTTATTTTTGCATCCATTGTTTCTATTCCAATAATATATTTTGGATTAAATCGACTATTTTCACCACAAGAAGTGGAACAACAACAACAACAATTTCAATCTGATACATCCAATTTATTGCCACAACGACAACAATCAGGGTCAATACCATCTGAATTTAAAGATCCAGCACTTGCACCATTACTTGCTTCAGAGATTACGCCTACCTATCTATTCTATAGAATAGATATAAATCCTATTGTTCCTGAAGTAGATGTAAATTCTTGGAATTTGCAGATTAAAGGAATGGTTGGTAATCCATTAAAGTTGACCTATGATGAAATAAGATCTATGCCTGCAATTGAAGAATTTGTAACCTTAGAATGTATAAGTAATAAAATAGGTGGAGATCTTACTGGTACTGCACTATGGAAAGGAGTCCGACTCAAAGATATTCTTGAAAAAGCAAAAATTGCTCCTAGTGTAAAATATATAGTATTTCGATGTTCTGATGGTTATGATGTGGGTATTCCATTAGATAAAGGACTTATGAATGAAACAATATTAGCATATGAAATGAATTTAGCTCCCCTAACATCTAAGCATGGATTTCCTGTTAGAGCTATAGTGCCAGGCTTATATGGAATGATGAATCCAAAGTGGATCACAGAAATAGAATTAGTTGATAAAGTATATGAAGGATATTGGCAAAGAAATGGATGGACAAATATTGCTGACTATAATACTGGATCATCCATAGTTATACCTGGACAAGCACCAATACGACATAGATTCAGAGGTTTAGATGAAATTTCTTTGAGCACATCGAATGAAAGAGTGCCAATTGCAGGAATAGCATTTGGAGGTGATAGAGGCATTTCAAAAGTAGAAGTTAGCACTGATGGTGGTACAACATGGAAAACTGCTAAAATCAAGGAACCACTTTCTCAATATACATGGGTATTATGGACAGGAGGATTCATTCCAAAAGAAGGAATAGATAATTATAAAATTGTAGTAAGAGCCACAGACAAAAAAGGAAAAATTCAGACTGCAGAGGTAAGAAAGCCATTTCCAGATGGGGCTACTGGATATCACACAATCAGTGTATAGGGTGTGGTATGGTAAATGTCTAATAGAAGGAAAATTCTTAACTGATTATGACATAATTTTGCAGTCCAAATAAGTATAAATAAAAAGATAGTTTTCTTTGATATTTTGTATGATTGCAGATAATATCAAATATTATATTCTGATATTAAATATTAGTCAATAATTACTATATTTTCCATTATATATTATAACAATAATCAAATATAATCCAGTAATAGTATAATTAGATAAAATTAATAATAATAATTTAGTAAACTAACTATTTTAAATACAAAATAATAACATATAACAAAATGAACAAATTAATAGATATTGTTTAGAATATGTTTCTGAGATGAGATAGTTCTTTTTGCCATTATACGATTATGAAAATCAATTTTGTAAAAAATGTGATATTGATGATTATGAAGGTAAATGTCACTGTGATAAATTATAGTCTTATATTTCGTAATATATCTCTTTTTTATAATATTAACTTAAAATTAGACAATTATATTTATTCAAACGTAAATGACTTCCGAGGACTTAGCATAACATGTAATGGATCTGTTTCTACAAATTTAAACTTAGATTAAATAAAAAATTATGACTCTATTATGGATATTATATCGTAATATTCATCTATCAAAAAAGTCTAATGGTATATGTTATTTATACACTATCTGGTATAACATTATCATTGAATAATACATTCAAAAATTACTGTTTAGAGATCATATTCTTTACCTCTTTTTATTGCAGCTTCTATATCTTTTTTTAAGGATTCATCATCTTTTCCGTCATAGTCTATTCTTAAGGCATCAGCAATAGATTCTAACTTTTCGCGAGATAATCTATCTTCATTCTTAATTTTTTCCAATTCATTTTTTGATTCTATACGGGCTTTCTCAAATTCTGAAGTTGCTTTACCAAAGGAACGTGCAAGTTCGGGAATTTTTTTTGCTCCAAAAATTACAATTATTATCACAAATATTATAAATATCCATTCATATCCTCCTGGAATTAACATTAATACAGTACTCAAAAACATATAATTTGTGTAGGATGTTAAATATTTAACTTTTCAGTTCTTTTTTCTATTCTTTATTTTATTAAATTTTTTTTGACTAAAATAACTATCATCTGATAAAAAGAGATTCTATCTATAATTTTTTAAATTTTTTGTTATTAAGATGATAAATAATACTAGTTGAGAGAACTATATACTTTTTAGACCTTAGCCATGTTATTAACATAATCTATAAAATACCCTTAAAAATATTTTTAATAAAGTTAAGGAATTTTTTTAATGATGCACTTGATGATATAATTGAAAGATACAATATAGAATTTGAATATGGACCCTTCAAGGCCAGATTACAAAAATCCGAAAGTAAATGAATATGATAGATAGTATTGCAATATTATATATAACTTGATATATCCTTTTTGAAGTTTGTGCTAGTATCTATGGATATTAGATATCTATGGTATTCTTGTATCAATTGCCTATTTGCCTCATTGCTAATCTCTTCTTCCTTTTTTATTATTTCAAAATAGAAGTATATGAATCACACTATATAATACGTACTCGGAGGGTCATGACTATGATATGTAGTTGAGAACTGTCAATATTTAAAAGTGTCAATATTTGTTAAATTTAGTAAGTTTATTATTTCCACTCAAGTCTAAACGATTGACCTTGAACGATATTTCTTTTTTTCCATCTTGCTATAGCATGTTCCTTATTACTTTCTATAATTATAAATTAGTTTAGCCACTATAGTAAACTTATTCATTAATTTTAATCTTCAATATTATATTATGATATGCTATTTATTTCAAGTAAAAGTGACTGTAAATGTACATGAAATTTAAATAATATAATATCAATTTGATATCTTTCAATAAATTTTATAATTCTATTCCTAGATACTATTTTTGCTTATTTATGAATATGTTGGTTTACAATTCTTAATTTTGAAAATATTAACTTTTAAATCCATATCTAATTAATATTGGATACCCGATACAGAAATAAAAAAATATATCATTAAGATTTATTTTTATAAGATTAGATATTTTCAAATTTCAATAGTGAATCTTGTAACTATGTTTGCATTTATTCTCAAGGTTTACCTTGAAAGATGTTATGGAACCCTACTAGTATACTAGCTTAAAGGATGATCAACTGTTGATTTTTATACAATTTTGCAATCTTGAACTAGAGAGATATAATCTCAACTTGCTCAGATTTATAATCAAAAGGAGATGATAATAATAAATCAAGATATCAAATAATCTATAGACTAAATAATCTTTATCAATTCATAAAAAGATTATTGATGAGTAGAGATCATTTAATTAAAAATTTTGGTAATAAATAAAATAAAAACAACAATAAAAATATTATAATTTACCAAAAATAAAAAAATTTGTATTTTTTTATTTTATTTTATTTATCTACTGTATGATCTTTCTATTTTTCGTGCATAATTGAAATTATTTTGCACAATATCGTTGTAATATCTGTGTGTGAGTTCTATTAATCTAT
>DASSVK010000014.1:0-9286 GCA_035706205.1 Nitrososphaeraceae archaeon
AATGTTAACTTTAACAATGTTCTTTTGAATACAGTTGACCTAAACAATGCTAATGGGTTACCAGTAAATACCAATGCCAATACATATGACCAAAATAACTGTATGACTTCCAATCCAAGCGGTATATGTATAGGTAAGTAACAAAAAAAATTCTTTTTTTTAACTCTTTTTCTTTTCATTTTTGAGAATATTCATTTGGAAATAATAGGATAGCAATACTTAATTATATACCATTATGTAATTAAGATGACACATTCTTAATTAGAAAGAGAGAATTACAACAATTTATACAAATAATCCACTATTTTATGGATAATGTTTAATTAGTTATTGATAATTTAATATTTTGAATCCTATTTTAGAATCAATATCACAACGGAAACCACTGGCCCCATTGTATAAATGGATTCATATAGTTACTTTTAATATCAAACTTTGAAAAGTTACTATAGATTTATATCAAATGTAAATCATTTTCCAAAAATGGAACCAAGCACATATGAATCCTCTAAATTTCATAATTTTCTTCCTCAAAACTAAATTTTATAGATTATAATAATCTCGCATTTCAACCACAATTGAAAGATGTTGAATGGAACTATTAATTTAATTTAATAAAAAAAATTGAGAATATTAATTACGTTGATATATTTTATTTCTCTTTGAAATCAAATAGTCTATACTAAATTTTCCTGCACCCGATAATAATAATAAAATGGCAAGTCCTATAAGTCCTGGATCTTTCCATATAGCTGGACCTTGTGTATAAATAAAACCAAACATGGCTTGAGCACCTACTAGAATTATAATCATAAAAATTGCTGATGGTCGTGTAAGCAATCCTACACCTATAAAAATTCCAAAAAGTATCTCAAGTGTCCCCATGGCAGATACTATTTGTATAGCCGTTGTTGGGTCAAAGCCAATAGAATTTAATAGCCATTGTCCAAAATTACTGCTTTCAGAATTGTTTATTTTGTTAATGCCTGGCCAACAGAAAGTAAAAGCCATACCAATTCTTGCTGCAAATAAGCCAAAATTTTTCATTTCTACCATGGTCATATTGAATTATACTTCAACAAATGGACAATTTACTACCACTCCAGCAACCTCTGTTGTTAAATGACCTTGTTTTGCATGTTCTGTTATTTCTTCAAGTGAAGTAAGAAATTGTGCTTGTGATGGATCTTTCCATGTTTCAGTTTGAATTCTCCATAGTGGACTATATGCTTCATCACCTGCATTGGTAGATGCAATACTTGCTTGGAATCCCATTGGACCATTTCCTTTTATTCCATTTGTAAAGACATAAAGATCTGATGATGAACCTGAATCAAGAGTTGAACCAGTTCTATTGACAAATACAACTCCTAGATCATCTGCAACTTTCTTAACAGAAGCATCAGTAGCTATATAGTAGATGGTAGAACCATCAGGTGCAAATCCTCGATGTGCAACAAAAGTAACTTGCATTTTTTTAGTATCAATGTCAAGAACCTGTCCTCCACCATATGGAGAATTATCAGTTAATGTCTTATTTTCTCTAACTTTTAGAGAGCCATCTTTCCATTGTACAAATGGACAATTAACAATTATATCTGTTGGCTTAATTGTTAGCTCTTTGTTCTTGATTGCATTTACTATATCTTCTTCTGATGTTAATTCTCGTGGAGTTATCCCATCATTCCAAGTTACAAGATTAACTTTCCACAATGGTGAATAGTTATTATCTCCAGGTTGTGAGTCTGCAATATTTGGCTGAAAACCTTCTGGGCCACTTCCTTTAATTCCATTAGTAAATTCATATATGTTTGCAAGTGATTGTGCTGGAGCATATTTTAATGCAGGAGTATATACAACTCTTGAATTAGTTAGATTAGAAAGATAATTTGCTAGCTTTTCATCTGATACTTCTGTTGTAATATAGAATACCTCATTACCATCTGCAAAACCTCTAACGAGAGGAAGAACCTTTGGAATATTTGTTTCCGTAAGATTTTGTGTTTTTTCATTCTGTTGTGCATAAGAATGTACTACTGCCTTTAATGATTCTTCTCCTTGTATATTTTCATAGATGTTTGTTGTTGTAATAATTGATATTGCAATAAGAGCAAGTATCAAATTTGTTAGGATTTTTTGTGAATTCATGTCTAAAAAGCAACGTTTATGTTTTAATATATAAAATTTAATACTTACTGTAAGGTTACTGTAAGATTATTAAAATTTAGATTTATTTTATCTTAATTATCTTTTTCAATATGATTAATCTAACTAATACCTGTTTTGGTAACAATACGTTTTAGAACTACATCATGATTTTCTAAACTTATATCTTCAAACTCTTCTGGTATAGACTTATAGAGACACAACATAGTAACAGGAATATCAAATACGGTCATTGATCTATGGCATTTTGATTCAATGGATATAGCATCATCATATTTTTGTTCGGTAAACAAATCTCCTGCTATTGTTGCAATTATATTTATTCCATATTTTGAATTTCTTTGAGTGAGTTGTTTAATTTCATTGAATTTTGCAAAGATAGAATCCATGGAATACTTTCCTTCAACATAATGATCATCTGTATAGATTAGTATGATATCTTGTTTATTATATAGACTAGTTATATCACCTATTTTTTCCATAGCATGTACAAATATTTCTTCTTGTTGTTTTGATATAAATAATACAAATAATTGATTTTTATCAATACTTCGTTTCAGAGATGAGATAACTATTTCAGATAATTCTTGGTTATTATTATATGTAACTAAAATATGATCTCCTTCTTTCATCTCAAAAATAAAATCATCAATTGAGTCTATATTATTGAGATGTTTTTCTTGTTCCTCTAAATATTTAATTATTGCATTACGTAAAAATTCAGATTTATTAAATATTCCTGATTTTTTAGCATGTGAAGTTTTTAGAAAATTTTCTAATCTCTTTACTAAAAGTTTAGGAACTCCAATATAATCCCAATCTTTACGACCCAATTTTGATGATATAGTTATAGCTCAAGTGTTATAAATTCTTGCTATTATTTATATGAAAAAAATGAATGACTCATAAATAAAATTTAATATTATCATCAAAACTCATTAAGTCGCTTCACTATGAATTACATGAATTTATATTTGTAGTTACTTTTAGAATAAAACAATTTGAGAAGTCAATTATTTATTTTTATAGCAACATATATTTTGAATTTATAAGTTTGTAAGTGGGCCCAAAATTTATGTCAAATTAGTTTCACATCCCATCGAGAAAGATACAAAAATGTAATGAATCTACAGTTTTCTAAAAAATTTCGAAATGTAATGACTACTATCTTGATTATAAATAAAATGAATGATAAAAATATATCATAACTTTTGAGGCGCCGAAAGAAATTTAGATTATAACAGAATAAAAAAAATGTAAATTCATAATTTTACAGGATTTACTAAATAACGAGAATTACAATATGAATTTGTTATGTAGTCAAAACAACAAATATAATAGATCATACAAAATATAATTTAATGGTATCATAAAGCCTTTAACAGAAGAAATAAGAGATAAAGTATCTTTTTTTGTAACTAAATCTTAGACTAAAATAATAATATTTATAAAAAAATTTTCTAAATAAATCAAGATTAGTTCTAGATTTTACTTTTATTATTATTAAAAATTATTGTTTTTCATTCAAAAGAATATAGAAACATATACCATATTTGTTAATAATGAAATTAAACTTTTAAAAATAATTTATTAACAGGTATTACTATAGACTGGCGTCATCTTAATGATTGGAATTCACTAAAAAAAATAAATTGAACCATATGTCTTAAAAATAATAAACGATGAAATTGAAAATAGTACCCCACGTTAACGAAGCATTAAAGACATATGCAAGTGCTATAGGAGAACAATATTTTGAGGCAGAACATGCACCAATACAAGCTAATAAAACATTGATAGAACAAGCAAAAGATGTGGGTGAAGGAAAACTAGTAGATAGAGGCGCATACCAATCTGCTCAAGACCATCTAAAGACTGCACAATTAATGTTTGTTGGTCTTATTCCAGAGTTAAAAAATACTAATCCAGAAGATGTAATTGAAGTCCAATCAGGATTACTACTTCCTTTGAACAATTATGTGAACTAATTGCCTCTTTAGTAGTAAACAATGATCCACAGCAATTGCAAGAGTTTAGCAATGGATTAGCATCATTTTTGCTAATGCAGGTTTGTCACAAGAGCAATTTAATACTGTATTGAGTTATATCAATGACTCATTTGCGGATAATATTCCACCACCTAGTTCTTTAAGATTCATGCAAAGATAAGTAAACATCAAAATATGATGTTACAGCATCCTCATATCTATCCATAAAAGAAGATGATGATTGTCCATAAACAGATCCTATCATCATCATAATAAAAAATGATAGTACAAGAAATAATATTATTGTTGATTTTTTTATTACTATCACCATGTATATCTATATCTCTCTCTATATCATTTCAAATACATATTATTAAATATTTTATTATCGATAATATGGATATTTGAAAGAAGAGAAAAAGGACAGTAGTTTGTTTGCCATAGCCTTCTATCATCCATGATCCCAGATATGATATTATATTTAATGCTAACAACATTCTTGTGAAAGTTTTTTTAGAAAGGTCTTTAAAATATTATATTATAGCATGTGAGTAAAGTTAGATTATTATCCAACAATAAATCAATTTTCACGCTCATCGTATCTATGTTAATAATAATAATTATAATGGATAGTTCTTTAACAATATTTTGTACTCCTAGAAGCAGTAGGATATCCAATATCTCAAATACTGAATTATATTTGATCTATTCTATTATTTTTATAATAAGCAATATTGTTCTCTTAAATATTGTAAAAAATATCGTATCAAATTTGGACAAATATTATTATTTTACTATCTTGATTATTCAGTCTTTACTATCCATGATTTTATTAACAATTTATAGTCAAATAAATTTATATTCTAACTATTACAATATCTTTATTTTCATAATTGTTTTTACTTCATTTTTATCATAAATAGGATTTTTATCTATCTTAACAATGAAACTATTGCGATGGTTTTCGCTTACTCCTAATTATTCTATTTTGTTTTATGGTATTGCAATTTCTTTTTTTATATTTAATACTATAATTGGATTAGTATATGTAACACAGGCATTATCAACACACAGTGATATAATAAAATGATATAATAAAACCCATACCATGTCGTGTAATATTTGGATCTCTTTTCAACATAAACCCTGAATTATCTATTTATTTAAGTAACCTATATGACATAACTGCAATTATCTCTTTCATAGCAGTATGGTTTGTAACTATCATCATGTTAAAACAATATTCCCAAAATATCGGTAAAATTAAATACTGGATTTTAATTAGTATTCCATTAATTTTTTTTATGACTAAATATGAGGTCTTATTATATTATTTTTTGTATGATCAGTCTCTTTTGAATATTTTATCTTCAATTAAAATAAATCCACCATTCAATCCTATCGTATATACTCTTTTGAATTCAAACTTACAATTTGGGGGAGTATTTTTTGCAATAGTCTTTCTAGTAATAGCCAAAAAGATTCCAAATAGACATCAAATAGTAAATTCATTAATAATTTCATTAATTGGAATGATATTTCTTTATTCTTCTGGGTCAAACAGTTATGCTTTCATATTGACTAAGATGTAAAATAATCAATTTGTTTCTCTAAAATACCCTTCCATCACTATTTCTGTTAATGGCTTTCTATCACTGGGAAATTCAGCTTCCTGAAGTTTAGATGTAAGATTTTCTTTAGGTCCTCTCTTTCCAATAGCAATCATTGCCATAACATTATATGATTCAGGAATGCCCAAGTTAGTCTTAGCTTTTTGGTGATCGAATCCTTCCATAGCATGTGTAGCAATTCCTAGGTCCACTGCTTCTAAAGCTAAATTCTCCCATGCTGCACCTGCATCAAATTGATGTGTGACTGAAGGCTTTTCATTATATTCAAAATTCTTTCTTGAAATAACAACTACTAAAGCAGCAGCATTTTTTGCCCAAACCTTATTGCCTTCGTATAATAGGTCAAAAAGTTTATTCCAGCTTTCTGTATTATTTCTTTTTGCATAGATAAATCTCCATGGCTGATTATTATATGATGATGGTGCCCATCTAGCAGCCTCAAACAGTGACATCAAATCAACATCATCTATATCTTCACCTGTCATAGATCTAGGTGACCATCTGTCAATGAATAAGGAATTAATTTTGTGAGTCGGATTTCTTTTATGTTCTTCTATTTCTGAATCAAGCATGGATAAGATAGAGAATAGTAATATATATAAAAATATAATTTATATCAAACATTGAAAAATTATTTACTTTCCTTATTAGATGAACATTCTAATTCTAAAGAGTTATATGGTTACATACAAAATTAGGAGAATTTTTGATACGGAAAATGATTGTATAATAATCCATAAGTCAAATGCAGTCGCGATAGTATCTCTTCTAACACGGGATTGAGTCTCTAATAAAAATATAGGACAATAGATAATCGACTTAAATAATATCAAGTTGTAGGTCTATATATAAAATCACAATTTCTAGATTGTAAATATACAAAAAAAATAGAAATAGAATTAATTATTATTAATACTCCTTATCATATTTCTTATTTTTTGTTATCTTTTTATGCACATTGGTTACAAACATTTTGAGTTTGACCATCTGCTGTTTCCTTTTTTTGCAAATCTACATTATTTGCACCACAAACTTCACATGTACCTTGCATTGAGTTATTTTTTACTTTAAAATATATAATAATTGTATAAAAATTTGTTACCTTTAGTATCTACTATTACTATTATTGTTAATATTTATCAATGTTAAACTTTATACCATGCATATAATATCCTTATTCTTTGATCATTATATTGCTATGATTATAACAATAGTGTTTATAATATGGCTATATATTGATCTATTTGAGTTATATGATGAAATAATAAATTTATACAAAAGTATTGTCCTTTTTTAATATTCAATAAGGAAATACTGTTACAAATAAAAATTTTTTTAATTATTGACTAATTATTTATATACTGTATTTTTTAATTGAACCCATTTAGGTAATGGGACCAAGCAGATATGAATCCTCTTACATTAAAATTATAATTTATATTTAATAAACCTACAAATAAATAATATATCTTATAAGATATACTATTATGAATATTAATGGAGACTAATTTAAAATACATAAAGTATAACAAGGTTAGACTCAAAGAAGGCACACAAAAAAAGGTTACAGAAATTTTCAAAGAATTTTTCGAAAATATAAAGGGAACAGTCAAAGGATTAAAAGGATATGCAATTTTGGAAAATATAGAAAATGATAAAGAAACTGTTGTTCTAACCTTTTGGGATAAGAGAGAAGATATGGAAAATTATTATTCTAAAGATAGCAAGATTTTATCTGATCTAGTAGAAAAAGTCAAACCAATGTTTGAGCAAATGCCAGAAAGATTAGATTATAAAATAGTACTATTTGAATTAGATTAACTTGCTTCTTACTATATCTAATTTAAATAGAACTATCAAAATTATTTGATATCCATCTTCTTGCAACCGCTATATCTTCTTGAATTAAATTGTGACTTGAATTCTGCCACTTCAAAGTTATGTTTGCATTAGTTTTTTGAAATAGGTTATAGAGATCTTCTGTTTCACTTATAAAGACTATAGGATCGTTTAAGCCTGCAGATAATAATATTTTTTTGGTTGAAAGATTTGGTAAAGGATTAGGAACTAAGGGTATCATTGCCCTGAAAAGAATTGCACCTTGAAATATATCTGAATGCAAAAGGAGTATACTGGCAGCAATATTAGCTCCATTTGAAAATCCTACTGCGATTGTTTTTCTTAAATCAAATTTATAATGTAAAGAACACTTTTGAATAAATTCAGCAAGTTCATGAGTTCTAAATTTAAGATCTTCCATATCAAATACACCTTCTGATAGTCTTTTAAAGAAACGAGGTAGAATACCATTTTCCAATACTTTTCCTCTGGGGCTTAATATTGATGCAGTTGGTTCTATCTCTTTTCCAAGGAAAATAAGATCTTCTTCATTCCCACCTGTTCCATGAAATAATACAAGTGTTAATTTCTTGGTGGTTAGGTCATTGCTGTTTTTAGAGCTATCATTAGTAGAGGAATCAATAAAGATATGATGAAATCCAAAGTCATTTGATCGAATCATTTTTAATCGATTACTTTCTTGGGAATAGCATTGTAGACGATCTTTGGCAATACCTTTTCCAATCTTTCTCTCACAGGTTCAAGCCATTGAGGTAACATCAGTCTTTCTCCTAGATCTTCTACGTTTTGGTCTATTGTAAATCCTGGTGGATCTGTAGCAATTTCAAATAAAACGCCTCCAGGTTCCCTGAAATACACTGAATGAAAATAGGTTCTATCCATTACTGGTGTTGGATTCAGTCCTATTTTTATAATATTTTTTCTAATTGATATTTGAGTTTCATCCGATGGTGTCCGAAAAGCTACATGATGAACTGTTCCTTTTCCAATCCTTCCATGAGCCGTATCTGGTAAACAAAGAACATCCAGTATTTTTGCTCCTGCAATATTAGGAGTAGATTTTGAATCTTCTATTTGAAATCGAAAACGATTACCTTCACTTTTTATCATTTTATATCCCATCTCATTCAATATTTCTGCAGTACGCTCATAACCTTCTTCTGATAAACTTACAGAATAAAATCCTCTAATACCGTTTTCATATGAAATTGGTCCATCTTTCCAGAATCTTTCATTATTTTCCTTTGCTGATGAATGGGCAACTAATTCTAGTTCAAGACCATCAGGATCAAATAATCTTATTATTTGTTCATCATCATCAAATCGTTTTGTAGGACCTTCAAAACAGATATCACTATTTTTTAAACGATCTTTCCAAAAATCAATAGAATTTGGAGGTATTAAAAAAGATGTTGTTATAGCTTGACCTGTTCCTCTATAACCTTTAGGGGCATCAGGCCAAGGAAAGAAAGTAAGAATAGTTCCAGGATGTCCTATTTTATCTCCATAATATAGATGGTATGTTGTTGGATCATCAAAATTAACTGTTAATTTGACCAGTCTAAGACCCAAGAGTTGTGTATAAAAATCAATATTTTTTTGGGGATTACTACATATAGCGGTAACATGATGAATTCCTAA
>DASSVK010000015.1:0-23738 GCA_035706205.1 Nitrososphaeraceae archaeon
GTATCGTAATCTATACGTGCTATACCTCTACCAACATCACGAGTATAGGCTTCTAGCACTTTTAATGAAGTATTATTACCACCGCTATTGCTACCACTATTGCTAGGCAAACTACTACTGTTCACTTCTATACTTAGGTAACTTGACTACATATACCTTTTTTTTCTTTTATTAATCAAAATAAATCAGATTAAAAGAGAAACCAATAAGTAAAAAAATATAGTATAAGATATAATAGCTCAGAGTAAATATGGATATATATATAGATAGAGTTTTATTTAATAATAAATTAAAGCATTTTTATTGGAATCATTCAATTATATTTTATATATTATATTATTAACATTTTGGTTTTCTACTATTCCTGTTGCATTTTTGACTATGATCAGATTCGTTAGAAATAGGAAAATATTCATTGAAAAAGATCTGAGAAGAATTCATAATGATCCAACTATTATCTTTCAAATTACTACAAGGTCTGCCACTAAAACAAAAGTCGTAGAAAGAGGTATTTATTCAATTACAAATGCAGCAAATAAAATTAATTATTGCAATTATAAGATTTCAATTGTAACTGAAGATGAAAAGGATAAAGAAAAATTCAAGGAAATAAAAAATTGTGAAATAATTAGAGTGGATAAAAAATATAAAACAAATGCAATTAAAAAATCTAGAGCATTACAATTCGCCGTAGAATATAGACGAAAAAAGAGAGAAAATACTAGTGAATTTTGGATCTTTCATATGGATGATGAAAGTTATGTAACTAATCAAACTTTACTTTCATTGTTAAAATTCATAAGGGAAGGCAAAGGAATTGCATCAGAAGGTCCTATTGTATATCCACTAAAATTTGAAATAGCAAATCCTATTACAGCATTAGCAGAATCAGTAAGACCATTTGGATGCTATGATTGTGTATCACAAATGAACAATCCACCTCCTCTTCATATGCATGGAAGCAATTTGCTTGTCCGATCAGATGCGGAGGATTTGATAGGATGGAATTTTGGCATTACCTTAGCAGAGGATCAACTTTTTGGATATAAACTTTATGAAAAATATGGGAGAGAGGCACTTGGATGGCATGGTGGTATTTTATTAGAACAGCCTCCGCTAAATATTAAAGATCATTTTATGCAAAGAAGAAGATGGATTCTTGGATCATTACAGAATATCAATAAATTCCCCTTTTGGCATCAATTCAAGATTAGTTTTAAATTAGCTAGTTATTTTATGGGTTTTATTTCTGGAATAGCCACAACAATATTATATATTATGACATTTATACCAATGCTAAGTACATCTATTCAAACTTTAATCGAAAATAATAATTTCAATCCTCTAATTTGGATTCAATATATATTTTCATCTTTTTTTCCTTCATCTTTTCCTGAAATTTCGCTAAAAATAAATGAAATATCTAATAATAGTACCAATTTTTATCCTATTGATATAGGTCCTATTTCTATCCTCTTGATATTTCCATATATCATGTGGCTATTATCATATCAGATAGGTCTTTTCTTAAACTTGAAACATAATAAAAAATATCCAATATCAAAAAAAATTATTTTACATATCCAAGCAATTTTTCTTTCATTAGTCTTAGGAATTTTAGAAACTTTTCCTGCATTCTTTTCAATTATTGAGTATTACTTCAGAAATAGAATTAATAATATAAAAGAAAAACAGTATTATGATTTTTATGTAATAAATAAATAAACATTATAATAAAAAAATATAACCATATTAATATAACAATAACAATGATTGAATTTTATTAAAGTTAATCAAAGTCTAATCAAATCAAAAAAAAATACAATAATTATATTCTATTGTAGTGTATTTATAATGCTAATAATTACCTTTTATAGTGGATATAAAAGTGCAATTGATTTTACAACAACAGGAAAAATAATTATAGGAGATATATTAGTACAAACTGAATTCCCTTTTAAGGGGGCTATCAAATTAGTTAGTTTTTTAATGATTTTTTCATTAATATCTTGGTTTACTGCAATTAAAATTTATGAGGATACCATTAAAAATCTCACTATCAGAATAAAAACATTCATCCAGATAATTAGCATAATCGCTGCTACAATAACAATTTATGAATTAGTATACAATTTTACGATATGGAATTCGCTCATTACTAGTAACCTCTTCAATAATATTTTTGATCCCAATAACGCGAAGATACATTATCCAATTCCTGAAATACCATGGAATTTGTACTTTGTAACTCAAATGCTTTTGGCTGCAGTAATAATAACTTTTCATAGCTATTATGTTATGACAAAGTCAAAAAAATTGAACTCATGATTATATTTATAAATTTATAATATATTATCACATTAATGAAGACCTTTATCCATTATACTAATAGTGCGTCAATACAAGCTCATTGCAAGAGAACGAATATAACAATGATTTTAGTAGGAACCTTTCTTGTACTATTCATACTTTTTACTCTTATATATTCTCCTCATTACACATTTGCTCAAGCAAATACGGAAAGCAATTATAATAAAAATAATAATACAATAATTAAAGATCCCAATAAGGAAGTCCCATCGGTAGTTGTCTCTTTTGAGGAAAAAGAAGTGGAAATGGATCCCTTTATTCACTCTCAAGGCAATCCATCAAATATCATCAAGGCTTCACAATTAAATGAAACACAAAATAAAGTTATAACTAAAATTGGAAATGCAAATTTATTTGAAACTCAAAGTGATATAGACACTAAACTTAATTTAAAACAAGGAGATAAAATTACATTAACTTATGGAAAACAACCTTTGGAAATAAAGGCATATTTAATAGATTATGATACCGAGGACGAAACTGAAGTTTACCCAGTTAAACAAATAGACTATTCCACATTTAGCATTCCAGCAGATGCACCTCCAGGTTTAAAAAATTTGGAGATACGATCCTCTTTTGACAATAACGAACAGGTAACATATATTACTTCAGTATTTGTTGAAACAAATAATCCTGTTTTAAATACACAAGATGTCAATGATCAGAATAATGAAGAAAGCAGTAATGATGAGGATGAATAATAATAATAATAATTATTTTTTATTAATAAAAATGAGTTTAAATTAACACATAACCCAAAACTATAATGTGAGAATTTTTAATGGTAATATTTCATTCTTTCTATTTCAGCAGGCAAACAGATTAGTTTAATATTACGGTAAGAAACTAAAAAATTTAATTATAATGTATCAAGAAACGGAAGAAATAGTCCTTCTTAGATTTATATTATAATTTTTGTAGTTAAAGGACTTCTTATTTAATCAATGAGAATACTAGATTTAAAGGGTAAAATGTTTATCGACAGAGGTTTATTAAACGGTTATGACAATTTTCTAGAATTATTTTTTTAATACAATCTAGAATATTCAAGTATATAATTACAAAATTTTATCAAAATTAATTATTTCTATTAGCCCATATCATTATAGTTATGGTACTTAATATAGAACCAATAATTCCAGCAATTAGGGCACCTATTATGGAAGCATCAAGAAGTTGAGGCATATTTGTTTGAAACCAATTTGTAATATTAGGAAATAACAAATAAGCTCCAAAACCAATTCCAAAGCCAACTAACCAAATAATAAATATAGCTAATTTCCTTGGCAAATAATATCCCTCTGATCATTAAATTTATTAATAATAGATGATAAAATTAATGTAAAAAATTTCATATTAGCAAATATTTAAAAAAAGATAATAAAATAGATGGTTAATTTTGATAAAACTATATGTATAATATAATATACTTATATGCGAAAGATTTCATTATACAAATGGCAACAATATTTGTCATATTTTCTTAAATTTTAGAAATTAAAATAATAATATTTATAACATGATAGTATTTATTTGATTTAGTATGGAAAGAATTAACGGAGAAACAATTGTTGGAATCACCCTAGTTTTTTTGGCTTTACTCTTTATTTTAGCAGGAACTATGAATGAGGTTTGGGCCATCGTTTTGCCGGCAGACTATTTGATTCTAGCTATTGGTTTTGCATTCATAGCATTAGGTGTTGTTACCTTGTATAGAAACAAAAGACATGCACCTGAAGAAAGCGCTCATCATCACTAATTTTCATACAAGCATTCTAAAAAAATTTATTTATAATATTCACAAGTTTTATAAACTCTATATCTTTGTTGATATTTTGTGATTATTTTCACGTTAATGATAACATTAGGAATCACTTTTACTTCTTTTATAAATGATATTCTTAATTCTGTTACTAATTTAATCTTACACCTTGGATATCTTGGAATTTTTACTGCGGCATTGATTGAGACAATTTTTCCCATCATACCTAGTGAATTAATATTTCCTTTGGCAGGCTATGTAGTCCAAAGTCAAAATTTAGGGATAGGACAAGCAATAATGTTTGGATTTATGGGTTCATTAGGTTCAACACTTGGCGCTATTATAATTTATTTTTTATCTCTCAAAGTCGGGAGAGTCGTAATTTTAAAAATTGGAAAGTATATTCTGATAAATGAAACTAAACTTCAAAAATCCGAGATATGGTTTCAGAAATATGGAAAGGTAGCAGTTTTACTTGGAAGACTTGCTCCTGGTATAAGAGAATTGATATCAGTTCCAGCAGGTCTATCAAAAATGAATTTGACTCCTTTCATATTATTTACGTTTATTGGATCGTTTTTATGGAGTTTATCATTAACTATGATTGGATATTATTTAGGTGATGCATGGGATGAATTTTCACAAGAATCATCAAAAGCTTTTCATGTTATATCTATAATTATAATAATATCTATAACTGCTATTTTGGTTTACAAGTTAATTAAAATGAAAAAGAGGAGAAGAAATAATCAACAAAAAGAAAAATAATAAACCACGTGTTTAATTTTTTAGATTTTCTATAGAAGTAATTAATTTCTTTTCTCTGATAGACCTAAAGTCTCGATAGATTGAATCTACTTCGATCGCAGATTGAAGGATTTTACTTTTCATCTTGGAAGAATTAAGAAACATTCTAGTATCTTTTGGTAAACAATGCCCACCAATGCCATCGCGAGGTTCGAGAATTTCAACATTCCATTTAGTATTTAGAGCATCGCGTAAATCTGAAAAAAGAATATCATTAGCTTGACAATACAAATATAATTCCTCTGCAAATGCTATTTGAAGATATCTATGAGAATTCTCTATTATTTTAGTTAATTCAGCTATTTCAATAGAAGAGACTGCATGCATAGGAATTTCTAAACTTTTATTTTTTTTAGAATCTAGTATATTTTCTTGTGAATAGACTGTATCATCTATAAAATTTAATTGACTATTGTCAGCATATATATTGTTATTTTCTAGTTTGGTATAATGTAAAAGAATATCTTCGTCATTAGAAATTCTTGAAGACTTGATTTTTGAATTTCCACTATAAAAACCTAAACCCAATTTTAGACAGCAAGGGTTTACCCCTCCGATCACTCGTAATTGGTTAACACCATAATTTTGTTCATCAAGTGAATACCACCTATGTGGAACATGTACTACATGTAACCTATGCTCTAATAATTCAAATACTTTTTTAGAGGTACCTTGTGGAATGGTACTTTCAATAGACACAAGAGATCCATTCGTTGCTTCTGAAGATATTTTATTGATTACAGAAAATAGTCCATCAATTTGTGGAGAATAAATATCACTTGGATTATGAGTTGAGATGCAAATAATGTAAATATCAAAATTTTTAAAACTAGTTGTAGTTTTTATACCGTTATTTTTCTTTGCTCGAATCATTGTTTCGTGATTAATATCATATCCATATACATCAAAACCTTTATCGAGAATATATTTAGCTACAGGTAAGCCTAATTGACCAAGTCCAATAACTAAGACTTTCTGTGAATTAGTAATTTGTGAATCGGGCATCTGTAAGAAAATTCCTATTTTTTATTATATATATTGGCGAAAAGTGATATTATTAAATTCTATTCTTCTTTTATACTCTAAGATATAATATGAGAAAGTATCAGAAATAAATATAATTATTAAAATATCTATTTTTACTATCTTAGTAATATATAAAAAATTTCTATAAAAATAAGACAAATGTATATAACATTTTTATTGGGATAAGAATTCATCTGAAATTAACAATATATTAGAATAAAAAAAACTAAGGCTAATGAAATTAGTTATTTCTACTAATAAATTATTCAAGTTAATAAGAAAGAAAAAAGAGAATTTGAGGATTGTTGATACGAGGACATTTCATGAATATAGTAATGGGCATATTCCATATGCAATGAATATAGATCTAATGCAATATCATTGGAATGACACTTCAAAATATGGTTTAAAAACTTTTAATCTACAGATGCGAAAGTTATTATCAACTATAGGAATAAATCCAGATAAACTTTTAGTTTTTTATGATAATATTTCTGGTCCTTCAGCATCAAGGGGAGTATGGCTTTCGCTATATTTTTCCCATAATAAAGTTGCACTCTTAGATGGAGGGTTTAATGCATGGAAAAAAGAGAATAAACCTATTGAAACAAAGACAGAGAATTTAAAATATTTTAAAATTAAAGATAAAATTAATGAAAATATTCTTGCTGACTTTAAAAATGTTAGAGATGCTATAAAAGACAAAAAGAAATATCAGATAATTGACTCCCGTTCTTTCAAAGAATATAATGGAGAACATATCAGAGCAATACGAGCAGGCCATATCCCTAGTGCAATAAATATTGATTGGAATGAAAATATTTCTAATGGTAAATTTAAAAAATCTAATGATTTAAAAAAAATTTATTCTCGATTTCCAAAAAATAAACAGATTATAACATACTGCCAAGGAGGATATAGAGCTGCAAATACTTTTGTTATATTAAAACAATTGGGTTTTAAAAAAGTAAAGATGTATTTAGGTTCATGGAATGAATGGGGTAATAATAATAAATGGCCAATTGAAAAAGAAACAAAAAGTAATAAAAATCAAGAATGTTAAAAAAATTAAGATAGATTACTTTTATTATATTTAAAGATATATAAATTAATAAAATTTTTTAAAATTGATAAAAGAATTTTAATGTATGAATGACAATTATAACAAAGTAATAAGATATATGTTTAAAAATAAATCGAAAATTCAAATTAAAGAATTAGAAGATGACTATCTTAACAATAGCTTCTTTGAGACTTTGTCAAATTTAGCTGAAATTAATGAAATCATTTATAATAAAGAATTCTCTAGGAACATACTTGAGAAAATTAAAAAGTCAGGAAACATCAAAGTTTTTGTAGCCTTCAATGATACTGAAATAATTGGATCAATAACAACAATTATAGAACAAAAATTTATTCATAATGGTGGAAAGGTTTGCCACATAGAAGACGTAGTAACACGGAAAGGGTTTGAAAATTTAGGAATTGGTTCTATCCTTGTAGAAAAAGCATTAGATTTAGCGGTTCAAGAAAAATGTTATAAGGTAATTTTAAATTGTTCTAAATACAATTCAAGCTTTTATGAAAAATTTGGATTTTATAAACATGATATTGGTATGAGATATGATGTCGATTATTAAGATAAATTTTAAAATCATATTTCCTAATTTAAAAAATATTAAAAGAAAATATTATATTTGCTGATTCAAGTATTGATTTAATAGTATATTGTACTTAGTTGCTTTATCAACTCTAAAATACAATTTGTTTTCAATCTATAATTCTTGATTATTTACATATTGATAACATACTAAATTTATATTCAATATTAAAGTAGTATCAATATAAGATTGTTGAAAAGCTTTTGATGAATGAACCCCAAAAAAATCATCTATTACATTATTTGTTGTTGATGTAACTGCAAATACTCTCTATTTTAGAGGTTCTCTAAAGATCTGCAATTATTCCACTATTGTATATTGAGCATATTGTAGTATAAACCGAACAATCAAAGAAGTATAAATAATAGAAAAAATAAAAGATGATTAATAATCAGGTATCAAACTTAAAGAGAAATATCCGACAGAAAAGTGTTATTGTGATTTATTTTATTTAATCTAAAACTCTCTCAAGTATAAGACATTATATTAATACTATAAAGGGAAAATGATAATTATTTTGATTTCTAAGAATTATATTTACTTTAAACTATAAATTTATAGATATGAATAATTCTCCTATAGTTGTATTTGATTCTGGTATTGGATCAATATCAATAATTAAAGAAATAAAAAAAGAACTTCCTAATGAAAATTTAATTTATTTTGCAGATAAAGCAAATTTTCCCTATGGAAAAAAGTCACAAAATGATCTTTTTAAAATTGTCCAAAATACTATAAAATATCTGGAGAGATTTTATCCCAAGTTAATAATAATTGCTTCAAATACACCTTCCATACAAGTTATTGATGAAATGAAACCACTTACAAATATTCCATTAATTGGTGTTAAACCCCCAATGAAAAAGGCAATAAAGATGACTAAAAAAAAACATATTGGAATAATGGCAACAGAATCAACAATAAAGAGCAAAGAATTAGATATACAAATAAGGAATGAAATTCCTCAAGATATTTTTGTTTCAAAATATAATGCATCTCCTTTAATTTCTTTAATAGAAGATGGAATTTTTTTAAGTGATAGGAAGAAAATTAAACAGTTGATAATACAGATACTAGGAAATAGAGATGATATTGACGTAATAATATTATCTAGTACTCATTTACCATTTATACTTGATCAATTAAATCAGATTTATCCACATATAGAATTTTTAGATCCTTCACAAATAATTGCTAAAGAAATAAAAAAATTTTTAATAAATAATAATCTAAATAACAAAATGAAAAATGGCAAAATGAGAATATTAGTTTCTGATAAGAAGAAAGAATTTCAGGAAATTCTACGACAAATTGGACGAAGAGAAAAAATAGAAGAAGTTTTTTGGTCTGTTTAAAAAACAATAAAAAGAATAAATATATATTATTTTGTCCAAAGATTAAGATCAGATTCGATATATATATAATGTGTATTAATTAATGAATAGAAAGATCAGACTGGGCATTGATGTTGGTGGAACTTTTACAAAAGCTATAGCTATAGATATTGCCTCGGGTTCTTTTCTTGGTAGGACTACTGTTCCCACAACCCATAATTCAGAAAGAGGAGTAGCGGAGGGAATAATTATTGCGCTAAGAGAATTAATGAAGAATTACAATATTCAGAGATCTGAAATTGAATTAATTTCGCATAGTACAACTCAAGCCGTCAACGCATTGCTTGAAGGTGATACCGCAAAAGTAGGAATTATTGGAATGGGTGTAGGTTTAGAAAAATCTAATGTAGTTAAAAGAACTAACATAAAAGATATTGAACTATCACCAAATAAACATCTTCATACTTGTTATCGATTCCTTGATACGTCAAAATATTTAGAAAAAAATGAAGTAATATCTGCTATTTCAGCACTCAAAGAGGAAGGCGCAAAGGTATTAGTTGTCAGTGAAGCATATGGTGTAGATGATCCTAGCAATGAACAATACGTAATGACCAATTCTGATATTCCTATTACCGCTGGTCATGAATTAACAGGAATTTATGGATTGGAAATTAGAACTATAACTGCTGCTATTAATGCTGGCATAATGCCAAAAGCAATTAGCACCGCAAAATATGTTGAAAATGTAGTAAGGGAGGAGAACATATATTGCCCAATTATGATAATGAAAGGAGATGGAGGAGTAACAGATATTGATACTTTTAAGAATAAACCCATCTTAACAATTTTATCGGGTCCGGCTGCCAGTGTTGCTGGAGCTTTATTACATTCTCATATTTTACATGGAGTTTTTATAGAGATAGGAGGAACTTCTACAAATATATCCATTATAAAAAATGGTAAACCTGAAATCAAATATGTAACAATAATGGACCATCCTACATGTATACGATCATTAGATGTAAGAGTGGCAGGAGTAGCTGGTGGTTCACTAGTAAGACTTGCTAAAAATCGGATAATCGATGTTGGCCCTAGATCAGCACATATAGCAGGACTAAAATATTCATGTTTTGTTGAGCCAAATGAATTAGAAAATGCCAGAATAAGAACATTCAAACCAACTGAAAATGACCCTGATGATTACATTTGCATTGAAACAGATGTTAACAAAAAAATTGCAATAACTAACACCTGTGCAGCAAATGCATTAGGTTTAATAACTAAGAAGGATTATGCATTTGGAAATCAGTCATCGGCAATTAGATCACTTTCTTTATTGGGTAAAGAAATGGGAATAAGTTATCAGAAAGCTGCAGAAATGATATTGGATTTTTCTTTTAAAAAGATCTTGCAAATTATGGAACCTATGATAAAACAATATCAACTAATTGAAAAAAAAACTATTCTTATTGGTGGCGGAGGCGGTGCTTCTGTTTTGGTTCCATATATAGCTACAAAAAAGAAATTTCATTATCAAATAGCTGAAAATGCAGAGGTGGTTTCATCTATTGGTGTAGCAGCCGCAATGATATATGAGGAGATAGAAAAAACCATTGATAAGCCTGATTCAAATGATGTTTCTAATATCATAGATGATGTTAAAAAAAGAGCCCTTGATGGAGGTGCAGTTCCTGAATCTATATCAATACAAACTGAATATGTGAATGAACGTTCATTATTAAGAGCAATAGCCACAGGCAACATTGAATTAGATATTGGAAAAAATAATAGAAAAGAAATTGATGAAAAGGAGGCAATTGAGATAGCTTCTTCTATTTTAGAAAATAATAACGTTCAAAGAATATTGGATATGAGAAATTATTATGGATTTACATGTGAGACAATAAAAAAACAGTTTCTTATAAAAAAAAGAAAATATCCAATTGTAATTTTAGATAAATTTGGAAGAATAAGATTAAAACTAGATAATGCAAAGATTATTGAAGGTAATAAAAATTTAAAAAATGAAATAGATACCTTAATTTTTAAATCAAACAATAAATCAAGTCAAGATCTTGCTCCACAGGTACATATCTTGGATGATATGAAAATAGTCGATTTTTCTAGTTTAAGTTCGCCTGAACATCTCATAGAAGCTATAAAAAAAGAGATAGATAAAATTAATACAGACAAAATAACTATTATAATAAAAATATGATTTAATTGATTAAAAAATGATTTAATTTTATATTATTTATCACTATATTTTATCATCAAAATAATTATCACTCTCATTAATCCTTGATGCTGAAGATGCTTTTTTAATTAATTGATACATATTGTTATGACATGGACAATTACATATCCTAGAAATCGCGTTATCCATTTGTGAATCAATGATCATACCATTACAATTATTATGGTCTTGTTGAATACAATTAGATGATCTATCACTCAACAAATATTATTTTTGTAAACCACAATTAAAAACCTTTTTTATAAATAAATTTATAATATAAATAGATAAAAAAGGTTTTTATGATTGTGCAAATTTGTTAATATTATTTGCCTAAAAATACAGTAGTAATAGCAGGTCCTGCATCCCTAGACTTAGCTAAGAGTATTTCAAAAAAGTTAAATGTTAAATTCATTGAATCAGAATTAAAGGTATTTGCTGATGGAGAAAGCAAAATTCGTATTCCACCTATTGACAAAAAACATTGTATAATAGTTCAATCACTTTACCCTCCCATAGACAGACATATAATTCAATTACTTATGATTATCCATAAATGTAGAAAAGATAATGCTTCAAAAATAACAGTAATAATTCCTTATATGGCATATGCAAGACAAGACAAGATATTTTTAGAAGGTGAAATTATTAGTATTTCAGTACTAGCAGAATTAATACAAAGCTGTGGAACTAATGAAATAATAACAGTAGATATTCATAATGAACATTCTTTATCATATTTTTCAATAACAATTAAAAATATTTCCGCTATTCCAATTCTTGCTAAGTATCTAGAAAATGCTAAAACTATTGATATTAAAAAATCTGTAATTGTTTCACCAGATGAAGGAGGAAAAAAAAGAGCAGAAAAAATTGCTGAGTTATTAAAATTACAAATATTATGCCTTAAAAAAACTAGAGATAGAAATACAGGATTAGTGTCTATTGAAGAAAATTTAGGGTTGGTAGTCGAAGGAATGGATGTAATACTAATAGATGACATGATTAGTACTGGTGGAAGTATAGTAAAAGCGTGTGAAGTATTAAAAAAATATAAAATAAGAAATATTATTGTTTTGTGTACTCATGCAATTTTTTTAGATAATGCTTTTAAAAAAATAATGAATGCAGGAGTTAAAGAGATCATTTCTACAAATTCAATTCCAAATATTTGCGCAAAAGTAGATCTAGCTCCCGTATTATCAGATGTAGTTGTTAATCCCAATTAATCTATTTGTGAATACATTATATTTATTCCTAGCTAAGATAATAATCCAGATGGTAGAGTTAAAAATAGTATTTTTGGGTACTGCTGCAGCTATTCCAACCTTTCAAAGAGGTTTATCTTCTATTGCCATTGTTAGAGGGGCTGAAATACTAATTTTTGATACAGGTGAAGGTATGCAACTGAAATATATCAGATCAAAATTAGGAATGAATAAAAAAATGAAAATCTTCATAACACATATCCACGGAGATCATTGTTTAGGACTGTTGGGTCTATTACAGACTCTTTCGTTAATGGGTAGAACTAAACCTATAGAGATTTTTGGGGAACCCAGAGTTGAAGAATTTATTTTATTAAATCAAAAAATATTGAATTTTAATATTAATTACCAGATTGTTGTACATAAAATACAAAATGAAGGTATTTTAGTTGAAGAAAAAGATTATTGTATAAAGACTTGTTTTGCCGACCATTCTATTCTTGCTTTTTCTTATTTGATAGAAGAATATAAAAGACCAGGAATATTTGATGTTGAAAAAGCAAGAAAATATGGAATTCCAGAAGGTCAGCTATATCGTTTATTACAACACGGGATTGATATAGAATACAAAGGAAGAAAATTATTTGCAAAAAATTTTACTGGTCCCTCCCGTCCAGGCCGCAAAATAGGAATTTCAGGGGATACAAGACCTTCCAAAAAACTACAACAATTTTTTACAGGTTGTGATGTACTAGTTTTTGAATCTACTTTTACAGAGCAGGAGAAAAACAAGGCAGTTGAAAGGTTTCATTCAACTGCATTAGAGACATCATTATTTGCAAAAAATGCAAATGTAAAAAAATTAATATTAACTCATTTTAGTTCACGATATGATGATCTCAATTTAATAAAGAATGAGGCAAAATTAAACTTTGAAAATGTCCATATAGCTCGGGATCTAGATGTTATCAATGTTAGATATGCCGAGAAAGAAAGTAATATTTAATGAAAAAAGAAACTAAAAATTAATTTCTTGTAATATTTGTAAAAATGCCTTTCTTTGTTTCATTTAGTATAAATTCTGCTGCAATACTAGAAGCATTGGTATTCTTTAATGTATCAATTAACAAAGGAATACGATCACGAGCAAGGTCTTCCAATATAGAAGTATCTACTACACTAGTATTCACTTGATTAATAATAAAATCAATCACAGTATCAGTCGCATTTGAATTTTTGGTAATGTTTATAACTAATGGTAAATTTGATAAACCTTTCTCTTTGTCAATAGATTGTTGGGTATTATTCATAGCATTTGAAGCTTTCTCCGTTGTATTAGGTAGGCCAACTGGAATTGTAGAATTTTCTCCAAAACTTAGATGAAACAGACCCAAATTCAAAAAAATCATTGAGCCAATTACGAGATACATAATGAAATTCTCTTTAATTTTCATACTCAATATAGTATTCTGAATTTGAAATTTATTAATTTTTCTAATTTAATTTTATCTTTTGGTAACATAAATTTAAATAATCTATATTTACAAGCTTATAAAAATAACTATTGACCGTTATATAATGAAGTTCTATATAAATCTTTAAGGTAATAGATCTAAGTTTTTAAATTTGCATTCTTTTTCACTATAGAATAAAGTTATAAACTTATATTGAAAATAAAATACTAGTTATTACAAATTCAAGTGAAAATATAACATTGCTTTCGTTTAGGATTGAAAAAATTGATTAAATAAAATAATAAAATAGAATAATTAATTAATTGATTAATTTTGTATTCCTTTGTTATCTCTTTCCTCAAATACTTCTTTCATGATTTGTAAACCGTTTAGAGAATTTGGAAATCCACTATATAATAAAATTTGTATTGCAATCTCCATTATTTCTTCTCTTGTCCAACCAACATTTAATGCACCATGAATATGTGACTTTAATTGAGGTACTGCATTTCCTAAAGTTAATAATGAAGATAGCGAAACTAATTCTCTTGATTTTATATCTAATCGCTTACGATTATAAATTTCTCCAAATGCAAATTCAATAATATATTTTACTATGTCAGGTGAAATTTGCTTTAAATTTTCTATTACTCTTAATCCAAATTCACCATAAATTTCTGTAAAATTATTAAATCCTGTGTCATATTTATTTTCAGTCATATTTTAATTAAAAACTTTTTTTACTATTTTAAAGTATTTGATTTATTAATCCATCTTTTCCTTTTTATGTTGTTTTCATCAAGTAATGAATAATAACACCTCTATCATTTAATAAAATATTCTATGTTCTTGTAGGAGGAGAAGTTAAATCTGGATGTTCTTTCTTAAGGTGAATCTTTAAATCCTTTTTGTTATAACAAATTCTATTGCAAATTTGGCAAACTATTCTTTGATATGATTGATCAGACCTGTTGAAGATCATTCGAACTTGATTAATAATCTTTGAGAAATAATCCTTTAGATCAAACATATATCTGATAGGATTATTTCACTTTATAAAGTTATTCTTATTTTTATAATTTTTAAACTACAAATTATATGAAAACTGACAAAGTTTGAAAAAATATAAATTTCTTTAAAAATATTCTAAAAGTAATTTACTATCTAAATAAAAGAAATAATATATCCGTTATTGTAAAAAGTATTAAAAAAATTTGAAAATAGATGAATTTCTTTCACATTTACCTTCAGAAGTAATTTCTGGTTCTAATATTACAATAGCAGATACTGTTTTTAGAAACATCTTTAAATTTTCGAAATTATCTTATGATGATATTTTTTATTATATCGGGTTTGGGAATAATATTCATTCATTAAAAATTGCAAAAGACGAATTTGGAGTTAAAAAGGTCATAGGAATTGATCAAAATGATAAATTCATACAAAATGCTAAATATGAAACTCAATCTATAAAAGGAATAGAGATTATTAAAAAAACAATAGAAGAATTAGATGTCTCTGAAGCTACTATTATATTCTTTTGGATTAATGATGCTGAGCTCATAGATAAGTTAAGATTAAAAATTGAAAAAGAAATGAAGGTTGGATCCCGAATAGTCACTTTATTATCTCCTCCTGGGTTAATGATGCCATCTAAAGTAGATTTTCCATTCATAATGTGTATAAAACCATTTAGATATGCCTTAGATTTAAAACAACAAATAAAATCTCTTTATGGTAATTCATGCCTAGATTTTACTGCCTCATGGCTGTTATCTGAAAAGTATATTAAAAAACTTGAAGCACCAACCAAATATTCTAGATTTATAAATATTCTTTTAAGTATGACAATTTGGATAAATGCTTGGAATAATGATGTATCTTGTGAAAATGAAATCCCACCGCCAGTTCAAAGCTACATTGGAATATTAAATACATTTTTTAATATAGATTTAAGAGAAATGATAATAAAGAAATAAGAAAATTCTCTACTTATTCTAATTACCATAGAAATTTTATTAAAATATATCAATAATTCAAAATTATTATATTTAAAGAGGAATAGAACCTTTTGTGATTAAAGGACATCAATTAAATAATGCTAATAATAATCCGTAAAAGTAACCTCATGGCCAAGGATTCAGAGAAAGGTAATTCAAAAAGGTTAGCAATGATACAACAATATGGACTTAATCCAAAAAAATTATATTCTGATTTATCCATTCCTGTTTTAGTAGAATTTTCAATTCAAAAAAAAGAGGCTATTTTATCTAGTACTGGATCATTATCAGTTCAAACTGGTAAATTTACTGGAAGATCACCTGATGATAGATACATAGTCCAAGACAATACTACCAAAAAAACTGTTAACTGGGGTAAAGTTAATCATCCAATCTCTGAAAAAAATTTTGATAGTATTTTTGATAGAATGAAAAAATTTGTAAGAAATAAAGAACTTTTTCTATTCAATGGCTTTGTCGGAGCAGATAAAGACGCTAGATTGCCTATAAGTATAATAACAGATAAGGCTTGGCAATCTATTTTTGCAAATCAAATATTTATAAAGTCAACAAAAGAGGAGTTAAAAAAACACAAACCAAAGGTTATTTTACTTTCATTAAATGACTTCAAATCAATACCAAAAAAGGATGGTACTAATTCTGAAACCTTCATAGTTATTAATTTAAAGAAAAAAATCATTTTGATAGGTTCTACATCATATGCTGGAGAAATTAAGAAGTCAATTTTTTCATTAATGAATTATTATTTACCAAAAAAAGGTATATTTCCTATGCATTGTTCTGCCAATATTGGAAAATATGATGATACTGTATTATTTTTCGGTTTATCAGGTACAGGAAAAACAACATTATCAGCTGACTCTAATAGATTCTTGATCGGAGATGATGAACATGGATGGTCTTCAAGGGGGATTTTTAATTTTGAAGGGGGATGTTATGCAAAATGTATCAACTTAAAAAAGGAAAGTGAACCCCAAATTTGGAATGCAATAAGATTTGGATCAGTAATGGAAAATGTCATTGTTTCTAAACATGATAAAATTCCGGAATTTTCTAACAGTTCTCTTACCGAAAATACACGTGTAGTTTATCCATTAGAATTTATTCCAGGAGCGGTTATTCCGGGTTTAGCGGGTCATCCCAAAGTGATTATATTTTTAACTGCTGATGCTTTCGGAGTGATGCCACCAATAGCTAAGCTTAGTAAAGAAGGTGCTATGTATCATTTTATGTCAGGATACACAAGTAAGTTAGCTGGAACTGAACGGGGAATAACCCAACCAAAAGAAACTTTTTCACAATGTTTTGGTGCTCCATTTATGCCTCTCCATGCTACTAATTATGCTGAAATGCTTGGGAATAAAATTACTCAACATAATACAAAAGTATATCTTATAAATACAGGATGGTATGGCGGCCCATATGGAATAGGAAAAAGAATAGATCTAAACTACACTAGATCCATGGTTACTGCCGTTATTAACGGAGAAATTGACAAATGTTCTTTTAAATTACATCAAATATTTAATTTAGAAATACCTTTAGAATGTCCAGGAGTACCTAATCAATTATTAGACCCAGCACAGACATGGAATAATCAAAGCGAATATTTACAAGCAGCAACAAAATTAGCAAACTTATTTATACAAAATTTTCAAAAGTTTGGCGAAGTTTCACAGAAAATTATTGATGCAGGACCTAAAAAAATAGATTTATAGCCCGGAGCAGATTCGAACTGCTGTCTCCAGGTTTCTTTTCAGAGATCCAGAGCCTGAAATCCCTAGCCCTACCAAGGAGTTTAGCCGCTAGATTCGGCATCAGCTATCATGAGGTAAACTGATTCGACCGGGCTTCTCGAGCTATATATATTATTATTTTTCCCAATATTTGATTTTATCGACTATGAGTGTTTTAATTTTCATCTATCATGATATGAACCAAATTAAAGTTAAATGATTATTTAGAACTCATTTCATAATTTATTAAAACTATAATTTCATTGAAATAAGCTTAGTAGGTATATTTATATTATGTGATTTAAGATAAAAACTTAATCTACAATAGAATAATAATCTTATTATAAAAGTTAGAAATAAAATAAGAACATGAAATGGCATGAAAATAAAAAATATGGTAATAAAGGCAATATTTTTTGAATTGAGTAGTATAAAATGATTAAATTGATGAAGAATTAGAGAAAGATGAATTCAAAGTATGAGATAGATATAATCTTTGAAAAAATGATCATATTATAGATTTTAGTTTAGATGATATAGACAAAAATAAGATAAAGATGCTGCGATGATAATGAAGATGGACAATAGACAGATCATTAGGTTCTATTTATTTAATTAAAAATTGAGTATAAGACTCTGAATATATATTAATATATCGATTTAAAAATAATATACCAAGATAATTATTTTGTTTTAAGTAAAATTATTTATAAAAAAAGGATTTCATTTTATCTTTATCATTCTTTGTAAAACAAAGAGCGCAACCAAATCTTTCCCAAGTGAGCCCACTTTCTATATTAATATCTCTTGATTTATTGATTAATGATTTAGCTATTTTTATTGCAAAACTATTATTTAGAGTAATGGTTCTTGCGAATTTAATTGATTCTTGAATTAATTTAGTATTTAATAAAATATTTGATTCTTCACTATCACTATTTTCATTCCTATTTAATACCAATGAATGGTTATTACTTAAAGAAATAATCATATTAAACAAATTAATTTCTTTTGCTTCATTCGCACACAGTATTTTACCTGTGAATACAAGTTCCTTTGCTTTTGCAATACCAACTATCCTAGCTAATCTTTGCGTACCGCCCCAACCTGGTGGAATTCCTATTTTTACCTCTGTTTGTCCTATTTTAGCATTAGATGATGCAATTCTTATATCACAAGCTAAAGCTAATTGGCATCCTCCTCCAAGTGCATATCCATTGATAGCAGCAATTACAGGTTTTTCTAAATTTTCAATAGTATTCATTAGCTTATGAACATGAGAAGCATATTTTTCTGCCTGTGAAGGATCCATGTTAATGACTTGATTTAAATCTCCTCCTGAACAAAATGCTTTATTACCAACACCTGTTAGGATAACAGCATTGATTTTATCATCATCAATTATATTATTAAAGATCTCTAATAATTCAGAAACAAGTTCAAAATTTAGCGCATTTAATACATCTGGCCTATTTATTTTTACTATCGCAATATCAAAATCTTTTTCAATTAATACATATTTCATTTATTATATGAATGATAAAAAATAACAAATTTAATCATTTATATCATTTTATAGTTTAAAAGTAAAAGTAATTTTTAGTTAATAATCTAATCTTTGACAAAAAGTCCATATGCTAATTAACAACAAAAAATATATCTATAGAAATTTATTATTTCAATTTTCTTCATATTGTATAGGTCTAAATAAGAGACTATATCGAAATTAAGTAGTTTATAACTTATGATTCTAATAATAAAAAAAATTTAAATTTTTTAAAAATAATTTTAAAGTAATAGTAAACGATTTTATTGTTAAAAGATCGAAAAAATATTAGTTATATTTTGACAATTCAAAATTTTGGCTCAATATAATCATCTATATATTATAAATGACTATTAATAATTACTAATTAATTCCATTTAATTACTTCAAGAATTAAGAATGCATATATATTAATTAAACTTCTTTTATTAGGAAATTAATAATGAAAGAAGTTGAAAAATAAAATTATTTTTCTTGAGATATTGGTCTCAAAAGTATTTCATTAACATTTACATATCGCGGAGAATCGAGGGCATATACAATTGCATTAGCAATATCATCGGCTTGTAATGCTTCCATCTTTTTTACTGATTCAACAAATCCTTCTAATGATTTATCAGTAATTGTATTTGGTAATTCGGTAGCAACTACTCCTGGTTCGATGCATGTCACTTTTATATTGTAGCGTTGGCTTAATTCCTGTCGTAGACCTTCACTAAATGCGGTAATGGCATATTTAGTAGCACAATAAACACTCCCGGCTGGAAAAACAACTCTTCCTGCCACTGATGAAATATTAATAATGTGACCTGATTTATTGTTGATCATAGTAGGAATAGCTGCTGCAGTACAATATAATACTCCCTTTAGATTTACATCTATCATTTGCTCCCACTCATTTATTTTTAGATTTTTAAAAAAACTAAGTGGCATAACGCCTGCATTATTAATCAAAATATCAATACGATTCCACTTTTTTAAAACTATATCAATAAATGAATTACAATCTTCCTTTATTGTAACATCAACCTTTTCAATGAGTATTTCTCCGTCACTTTTCTGAATTTCTTTTTGTAATGATTCTAGTTTATCAACTCTTCTTGCTCCTGCAGCTACCTTTGCTCCAGCTTTTGCTAATGCTAAGGCAGTTGCATATCCAATGCCACTACTTGCACCTGTTACAACTGCAACTTTATCTTTTATCATTTTCCTATGATAAAATTAGGTATTACCTTTAATTTCTTTTTTTATTTTATTTAAAATTAATTATAATAAAACAAGGTTAAATAACTCAATAGAATGTCATTAAATTTCAATTGTGCAATCCTTAAAATTAAAAGAATCTAACCTAGTGGTAAATTTTAATAAAGGTTAAATTACAATAAAAAATCAACTAAAACAATATAAAATTTTCATATTTTATTCATCAAATAGATTAAATCAAATAAAACAAATAGATCTTAATCTAAATGTTTTTGATTTGTTTAAGAATTATAATTTATAGCTGCTGAAATGATATTTTTAGCAATGTTATTAACGTTATTGGAATATAGCGATTACATAGAATATAAATATTCTATGAAAGAAGTAATATACCCATCATCATCATCATCAAATAGACTGGAAGATGGATTATTACTATGATAAATCAACTTTTAATAATACTGTTATGCTTAAAATTATTAAATATATATCATCAAATAAAGATTTAAAAAATATTTTATATCATTAAATATAAAAAAAGAAATGTAATATTCATTAAAATAAAAAAAGATTTTAAATAAATTTACAGCTTTATCTAAAGTTAAGATAATATAATCAAAAAAAATAATTTAAATTATTTAATCAAAGCCTTCATTTTCTTCTAGTCTTCCTTTTTCTGGATAAAACTTACATTCGGGGATACATCCAGTAAATTGATTACATCCTTTTCCATCATAACTACCTTCACCATTTTTTCTTTTATACCAAGAACTTGGATGGAAATACCATTGTTGTTTATAATCTTGATATTTGGCTTCTGGACTTCCCTTACAATTACCATTTTCGGAAATTTCCAAATGAGGAGGTGATAATGTGTTTGTCACAAGACTATACATATAAAATCTACTTTATATGAAGAATGTAGAATCTCTCTATTACAACCTTTACTAGAAAAATTCTAAACTTTTCTATATATTATTTTTACTTAAAATTTTTAGTCATTATATTCAAAGAAATATTCAAAATAGTTAGAAAAATATATAATTTGTCAATTTAATAAATTAATAAAGTCTCAATTAATGCATAATTAAAAACTTTTTTTAATTATAAATCAATAATTCATTAATTGGAAATTGAAACAACTGTTGGAGAATATCTTATTAACCAGCTTTATTCTCTCAATGTAAAACACATTTTTGGTATACCTGGGGACTATGTTTTGGGCTTTTATGATCAACTCTCAAATAGTAAAATCAAGACAATAACTACCTGCGATGAGCAAGGTGCTGGATTTGCTGCTGATGCTTATGCAAGAATAAATGGAATAGGAGCCGTTTGTGTTACATATTGTGTAGGTGGATTAAAATTACTTAATACTACAGCAGAAGCCTATGCAGAAAAATCCGCAGTTGTCATTATAAGTGGATCTCCTGGGATAAGTGAAAGAAAAAATTTATCACTCCTTCATCACAAGGTAAAGGACTATGATACACAATACAATATTTTTAAAAATGTCACAGCGGCTTCAACAGTTTTAGATGATATAAATACAATTCCCATAGAAATTGAGAGAGTATTATCATCTGCAATTCAACAGAAACTCCCAGTATATATAGAGATTCCCAGAGATATGGTATATAAAATAGTTAAAGGACCTCAGAAATGCAATGTTCCTGATTTTATAATAAATCCTAATGCTATGAAGGAGGTTTTAGATGAAACTGCGAATATTATAAATAATGCTAAGAATCCAGTAGTGGTCGCTGGAGTAGAAATACAAAGATTTGGACTACAAAACTATCTTTTGGAGTTTTTAAATAAAACATCTATTCCAGTTGTATCAACACCTTTAAGTAAATCAGTTTTGAGTGAAAACCATCCTCTATATTTAGGAGTTTATGAGGGAGCAGTAGGGTATCAAAATATTAGACAATATGTAGAACATAGTGATTGTATTTTAATATTAGGTTCATTTATTACTGATTTAGATTTTGGAAATTCACCAACTCCAGTAGATCAAGAAAAAACAATAAACGCAATGAGTTCCAAAATTTATATAAAATATCATAATTTTGATAATATACCACTTAGAGAATATTTAAAAAATTTGTGTAAAATAAATATTAAAAAATTTCCAATTAATAATAAGATTGTAAAAAGATACAAATCAGAAATATTAGGAAACAAAATTTCAAATGAAAAAATAACCGTGAATGGTTTATTTACAATATTAAATCGCTTTATCACTGCTGAAAATATGGTTATTGCTGATGTAGGAGATTCTCTTTTCGGAAGTTTAGATTTATTTATTCACAAAGGTACTGAATTTATATCTCCTGCTTTTTACCTTTCAATGGGATTTGCTATACCTGCTTCTTTGGGAGCACAATTGTCAAATCCAAATATTAGGCCTATAGTTTTGGTGGGAGATGGTGCTTTTCAAATGACAGGAATGGAATTAAGTACTATAGCCAAAGAAAATCTAAATCCCATTATTGTATTACTAAATAATGATGGATATCGTACTGAAAGAAACCTATTAGATGGACCTTTTAATAATTTGCATTGTTGGAATTATTCAAAAATAACAGAGATAATAGGAAAAGGAAATAGCTATATTGTAGAGACAGAGAAACAATTGAAAACTGCTATGTCAAATGCTAATAAAAATCTAAAGGAATTTAGCCTCATAGAAGTAAGATTAGATAGATGGGATAGTTCAAATGCACTTACACGATTAACAAATACCTTTGGAAAAAAAGTAAAAGAAATATCACATCATTCAGAATAATATTTTTTTTAATACGATTAAACTAATTCATCATAAAAATAGAGCGATGAAACTGTATTTTAGAATAGTAACAGCTACTACCATTATTGTTATGGTTCTATATTGAACCAGTTCAGTGCTTGGATTACACATTTTATTTCAGAGGAAAAAAATATATTTATCACTAAAAATTTATTCGAGTTTTTTATGTATAGAATAGGTAAAATATTTGGTATACAATATAATGAAACATAATATTTTAAAGCAAACAGAATAATGGCTTCAAATATTATCTACATTCACTATTTGAGAAAAATTTGATGGAAAGTATCAACAATAACCAATAGTACTTCAATAACATTAGAATCGAAACTTCTGATGATTACTCTATCCATATATTCAAAAAGAATCAATATAGATGCAAAATCTGTTATACATTAACATAATTGGATAGATCTTTGTTTCTATTTATAATTATATTCTATAACAACAAGAAATAAGAGTTTGAGATTAGGTTAAAGAATCATATAGTAAAAATAAGAATTAAATCACAATTTAAATAAAATGCAACAATAAATGTCATATCATCAAAAATAACAGA
>DASSVK010000016.1:0-2689 GCA_035706205.1 Nitrososphaeraceae archaeon
TTCTACACAATCAATATTATAAATTTTATTTAGATGGATCATTTAATACTAATTCGAGGATTTAAACAAATCAACTTATAAAATTTTGGATACTACTAAATAGTATAGTTTTATCGTGATAACATATCAATTTCAAATCACGTTTATTTTAATCATTCGTTTCAAAATTTTTTTCTCCCATTTACTTTTGATTTTATTAGCAAGGTCTAATAATGGGTATTATTTATTGATTAACGTGTCAGTAAATACTAAATCCAATTTAAAATATCTAAAATATAATTCCCTTGAAGATATGTTAAAGATAGTATTATCTTCTGCCCAATCAGCATTGGGTGTTAGTTCATTGCTCTATTTTTTAAATTATAAAAACCACAATCTTATGTTTATATATAATAGTTCAATAGGAAGTAGCATAATACATTATCATATAATACCAGAAAAACCATCAACCAAATTTATTCAACTAAATAAGCAAAGTGGGAAATATAAATATGTAGATGATATTGGAAATGATTCTCATTCTATATATATACCAATTCTGGAATTAGAAAATACAACATTAGAATTCCCTTAAATTAATAAGACACATAAATAATTTTTATATCATTTTCTATAATAATGATAATAATATAATTTATTTTAATGTAAATATAAATTCTTGGTGCTAATATAATAGAAATTTATATAATTTATAAATCTCTATTTCAAATAATATATTAATTATGGTTTACTCTAATTATATATCTTCCTTATTATCTTATCAGGAAATTACTTTGACACAAGAAGAACGATCCTTTATAATTAAATTTATTCGAGGTCAAGATCAATCATTTAAAATTACATCCTATTTTAAATTAAGAAATCAATCTCCCGATCAACGTGATGCTTCTTATTTGATTTCTAAACGTTTAGAAGATATTGAATTTATAGAAGTTACAAAAGGCAAGTTTTTAAGTAATATCAAGAATTATAAATTTACAACTTATGGTTTATTTTATGTGTTTTTAAATATCTCTATTTATCCTCCACAATTTCTAATAAAATATCAAGATGATATAATTTTGAAGACTTTGATATTTCAATTTTTTAATGAAAAAACAATTAAAATATGTACAGGAAGATTTTATTCCCAAATTACAAGTTATCTACAAGAATGTTGCAATGTTACCTTAAATGCTATAGATGATATTAAATCTGCTGATGAAAAGGAGGAAGAAAAAGTTAAAATTATTGATAGATTGAAATTTGATTTAGAATGGTTAATAAGAAGATTATGTTTTAAATTAACAATAATGTATAATGAGACCAATTTATTGTCAATTAATCCAAATCTAAATGATGATATCAAAGTTACACTCTATGAATTGGAAAACAAAATGAAACTACAATTATCAAAGGATTCACTATTTATTAATTTATTAAAGAATGTATATAAAGACTTTAATGAAGGTTACAATGAATTTGTCAATCTAAATAAAGAAAATTCTGATAATATGGAAAGGTAATTTATAATAATTTTCTCTCTTCTTGATTATCTAATTAGATGCAGATTGTTTTCTTTCTCTGTATGAAAAGATAAAAGTTAACAATAACATTGCAAATAATGATATACCTGTTGCAAGATGTGATGCTACTAGTAGTGGTTGTAATTTTGAAGTTACCATGACCATACCCAAGATTATTTGAATACTGACTATGATAGCTGCTATTATTGCAGTTGTACTAATTGATCTTGCATGAATATACGCATAAATAGCTGTTGCAAAAATAAAACCAGTGGTAATTAGTACCAAAATTCGATGTATATGATCAAAAAGATATTCTGGACTGAGAATGCCTAAACCATTAAGACATAATGGCCAATTAGGACAGGATAAGTCTTGATATGATGATGAAATATACACTCCTATCAGCATTATTGTATATATCAAAGCTAATGATGTAAAGGATAACAAGAGCAGTTTTTTTGGAAAGCTTTTTTTCTGTTGTGTAGACATCGTGGTTATATTTTAGATATTTTTCTTGACCCAAATAAATGTAAATTAATTATTATGCAAAAGCATATTTCTATTTTTTTGCTTAGGATTATCATTGTTTCTATAATATTATAATTATTAGATTTCTAAAAACACCTTATACTTCTATACGTAGTATATTATAGCGTAGGTTAAAAATTACAGCTTTTCTTCTTTTAATAGATCTAATTATAGTTTATCTAATATTATCTTATTTTTTATTGTATTTTTTCAAAAATTAGAACGGTTATTTTCAAATTGTATTTATAAAGGAATTGATTACCTTCGTTTTATGATTTCTCAATCCTTTGAAAATTTAATTTGTGATATTCTACTGCAATCTGATATAACTTTTTCTATTAAGAATTCCGGAGGAATCTGTGAAGCTCGGCTACAAGAAAATATGAAATTTAAAATCAGAGACCAATGGGCTACAATAGGCGATGAAAGTTCTCCTTGGCATATTCATATCAATATAAATGAGATTGCAAGTGCAAAGTTCATAAGAGAATTTAATACATCACACAATCGTGAAAGTTTTAGTATCCGATTTTTTGATAATAATGAAAATCTAATTTTTCGTGCTAACTTTTCAAAACTCTATGACCTAAATGGTCATCTTATACGAGAAAAAATTTCCAAATTTCAGTATCTTTGGGAGAAATATGGCAAAA
>DASSVK010000017.1:0-4961 GCA_035706205.1 Nitrososphaeraceae archaeon
CTCTAATTTTGATTGTTTGGATTAGAATAATTAATTAGCAACGATTTATACTATCTTTTAAAAAAGATGGTTTCTATATTTTTATTTTCATCATTGCCTGCAATCTAATACTTTGAAAAGTCATAGTTATAACAACTAAGATATGAAATTAAGTTTTCTTACAAAAAGACAAATCTTTGCAATCTGTAGTAATTAATAAATTCTTTTAAAAATTCGACGTTTTATAATTCTATAATTAAATGTAGAAGATTCATGTATAATGATATTCAAAAATCTATAGATCTAACAAATGATCCTTGATTGGAGCACCATATTTCTTAATTGCTCTTGGTTTATCATGCTATTCAGAATATTGGGAAAAGGTTTCCTTAGGAATAGCAAATAAAAACAGTAGTGGGTATTGTTATGAGAGCCTTCTTTATAGGTGAGGACCTGAATATCAAAAATTGATAAACAATAGTTTTGATTTATATCATAAAGTTAGATGTGGTTTAGTTCATTCTTATTTGATAGAAATTGGTGGTAAGATAAATTTAGGAAGAGGAAATTGTGGAATAACAATAGATAAAGGCATATAAAGAATATGTATTTAATATTATTACATATTAAGATTTCAGAGCCGTAGATAATTATATTAAGGGTTTAGATAATGGAAATGAAAATGTCGCAAAAATGGAAAAAGTTCTAAGAAATAAACCAATACTAATCTAATAATTTGTTATTACAATCTAAATTATTCCATGACTTCTACGATGAACTAATAATTCTTCTTCATTTGATAATCCATAACCACAAATTTCACAGAAAACTAATTTTGAAATTTCAACTATGTCTTTTGGAATTCCAACGGTAAAAACATTTCCAAGTTCAAAAATTTGATGTTTTTTATAGATTATAAAAGAATTTAAATATTCTTGTAATAATGACCTTATTTGTTTAATTTCATTTTTATCATATTCTCTATTTATAAAGATTATTATATTATCTTCTTCTAATTTGACTTTTTCATTTATTATTGAATTAGAAGAAATAAAATGATTATATATATTATTTGCAAGGGTGATATCACCTGCAAAATTTATTTTTAAAATATTTTGATTAAACATAAACTAATTATAAATCCTCTTAAAATTTAAGAGTTGTGAAAACTATATTTTTATTCTTTATAGTAAAAATTTTACAATATATCAAATAATATGTCTCTTAAAAGTTCACATATATTACTTTATTAGTATTGTAATGAGTTATTGATTTTTTATTATGTTAATTTTTCATGCTTTTGTCACGAATTTCAAATAAATTCATTGCAAGTTTTCTTATAAGACTATCTTTTTTTCGGCATAATTTCAATTTATATTAATGCAATTGAACTAATATTCATAGATTTTATCATTGTTTCAATGGAGTTAATATTTTTTTCAAAAGTATCAGGTTGAGCAGTAAAATCTAAACTATACAATAATCCATTTTTTATTGCTTCAATTCCAATATGTCTTTGCAAACCATCTGTTCTATAAGTATAATCAATCATAAATGCATCAATTCCTGATAATTTAGTTGATTGTGTTTTTACATTAATATCTGAATTATTTAGATTTTCTATTAAAATATTCTTCCTATCATCTAAACTTAAGGAATCCTTTATATTTTCGATATTAAACCAAACAAAAACCATATCAGATATTACTTTATGTGATGGAGAGAGAAAACTAACCTGAAAGATTCGATCAGGTGAAAAGTTTTTTGGCCCAATTTCTTCGTAGTATCTCCAATTGCTAGGATATTTTAGATTTACTCCATAAAATTGATTTTCATAAGTTTTAAATTCTTCTGAATATTCGACATGAAAAAAACCTTGTGTATTTTGAGTATGAAAGATACTTACTAGTAAGCCAGAAAATATACAAATTAAGAATATCTTAATATTCATTATCATTAATATTTAAAATTTAACATTTAATATTAAGATTCTATTAGTAATAGAAATAATTATAGCTATTAATAATTTTTATACAAATATTAATAAGAATTGCAAATCTTCTAATACTGTTGTATAACTTTTTTATGAATTCATAAACTAGTTTCTTTTCTTCAATATTTATATAAATATTTTATACTTTTTCAAATTCATATTAGCCAAGAATGTAATATTATAAAAAAGGTCAGTTATTATCGTCCTTATTTGATTGTTCTAAATTATTCTTAACATCATTTTCTTCACTAACTTCAGATTCTTCCTTCTTAATTACTTTCTTAAGGTCTTCAACTATATATTTATCAGAATCAGGATAAGCACTACCTTCTCCACCTATACCTGTCATGATTTCTTTGATGTCCGAGGAATCAAATGTATATTTATTCGAATTAGTACTGTCGCTATTTTCTATTTTCTTCTTGTTATTATCTTTATTAGCGTTGTTCTTTATTTTTTTTGTATCCAATTGCTTTAGGTAAGCAATAACATATTTAAATTTTTTTATCTTCAAATACCAAGATCAATTGATCTATTTTTTAGATAAAAGAAATTGATAATAAATAATGATTATAGAAATTTAAATTTAATAGAATTCATTTAAACTTGATTAATTTAGAATGTTTAGTCTTGTAAATCGATATTATGAATATGAAAAATAAAAATAAAAATTATTTAATTAAAATATCATCTTAAGTCGATTCACATTCTAATTTGAATTTGACTATAACATCTCTTCATTTCTGGTACTTTAGTTTGATAGTCCTTTGTATTATCTAATCTTTTTAGATATACTTAACTTTGTATGGATTCTTCTGTTATTTTTATTTTTTCCATATCATCATTTAATTTATTTTAGTCTCTTCTTTACCATTATAAGTTTTAATAGTTATATCTGTATTTGTGTCAACATTTTCTTAATTCTTTAAAGATGTACCAAGTGTATATTATTCTGTGTATGTTTATTAATAAATGAATGAATAAAAACAGATGTAATAGATATCATAGATAAAGGTAATAGGGTAAATACATACAGGATAGATTTTATTTTTAGTAAAACATAATAGAATAATACAAATTTATCTAAAAAAATAATAAATTAATTTTAATCAATACTTTAATACTAATTACTATATATTATTTAATGATATAATATAATAATACTTTCACTAATTCAATTGAAATTTATATTCTATTTATATAGTATCTTTAAACTAGTAACAATATCTATCATGTCAATAAATATCTAATCTACTACAATTTCCAGCTAAGGCTTACTAGACCATAAGCTATACTAATCTTATAAAATGCGCAAATAATAACTTATTATTCATTTTTTGATTAATATCATTCTCTTTTTTTCTAAAATCTTTACTATAGATTTAACTATCTCTTCAAATGCTTGTCATTATTATTATATGAAAGGTTTAAAAAATATCATAATAAATGATTGAGATGTTTTTGCTTCTATAATAAAATTTATTAAAAACTAAATGAATATTATCTTACATATGAAAATTAGAGATAGATGATTTTCCATATCAATACATTTACTAATTAGAATAAGTTAGTTTTTATATTAACTAATGGTTAAAAATAATAACTAAACTTGAAAATTCGGTCCAAGCTTATTGTTTGTTTTTTAGTAATATCTCTTGTTCCATTGGTTATTATCGGTACTGTTAATTATATTAGTGCCAAGCAAGTGCTCACTAATGAGGTATTGGATAAGCTGGAAAATATTGCTACAGTAAAAGAGATAAATATTGAAGATTTAATCGAAGAAACCCATGAAAAAATAAAATTAATTTCTACTAGATTACAACTAAAAATTGACTTAGATAAATACAATAATAATATTAATAGAAGTGAAGCATTAGTTTTTCTGAATAAAACAATAAATACCATCAAATCAGCAATTAACAATTTTGAGGAGATCTCTATATATGATTTAACTGGTACAATAGTTGCTTCTACAAATAATTCTGTTATAAGTAGAAATTATGCAAACGATAAATTTTTCATTCAAGGTAAAAGTCAAAATGAGTCATCTTTTCTTTTTAGAGATAAGAATAATGAAATCAAATCACATTTAGCTGGACCTCTTGTTCTTGATGGTAAATTAATAGGTGTGGCGACTGCTACCTATAATTTAGAGAACTTATTATCAATTTTTCAAACATATGAGGGACTAGGTAAAACCGGTGAATTAATTTTAGTAAAGAGAGATAATAATGGTGATGCTCTTTTTATGACTCCATTACGATTCCATTCTGATTCATTTTTAAATTTAAAGGTTAGTAAGGACGAAACAAATACACCAGCAATTCAATCACTTTTAAAGAATGAAAGAACATTTACAGATATAGCAGATTATCGTGGTGTACCAGTATTAGCTGTAACAAGATACCTAGAAGATGTTGATCTGGGTTTAATCTCAAAGATAGATAAAATAGAAGCTTTTGCTCCTCTTGAGAAACTAAAATATTTGACTATTATAAATGGAATTTTAGTAGCTATTTTAGTAATAGTTGTATCTTTGATCATTGGTAAATCTATTTCAAATCCTATTCAGAAGTTAAATGATGCATCAAAGGATATTAGTCAAGGAAAATTTGATAACCCTATTAGAATTACAACAGGTAGTGATGAGATCGAAGAACTAACTAAACAATTAGATAAAATGAGACAAAATATACATTATATAAACAATCATCTGAATGAAGTTGTAAATGAAAGAACAGAAAAACTTGAAAAAACAATTGCAGAATTAAAAGAAAAAGAAGAAGCAGTGGAAACAATAAATAAACAATTAGTTTCAGCAAATAATGAGTTAAGTATACAAGACAAAATTCAAAAAGAATTCATTAATGTTGCAGCCCATGAATTAAGAACTCCTATTATGCCTATCCTAGGTCTTAGTGAATTACTTTACAATAAAGTTTTAAATAAAAAAGGTAATAATAATTTAAATCAAGAAACACTTCAA
>DASSVK010000018.1:0-6406 GCA_035706205.1 Nitrososphaeraceae archaeon
CCAAATGGAGGAAAAAGAAAACGCGGAAAAGGTGTTTCGTGTGTGGATATTAGAACCAACAATAATCCAAATGCAACTAAGATCAAATAGTTTCTAAATGATTTGTTTGGTATCTTTCTTATTAGTAACCATAATGTTATACTAACCATAGTAGCGCCTATAAAAGTAATAATGGTAGAAAGTATTGTATAGAAAGGTAAAAAAAGAGATGGATTTAATTGATATAAACTTATTAAAAGTTTTAATGTAACGGGAAAGAACTCTATTAAGAAAAATATCATGGGAATTGATAAAATAAGCCAAAATTTTAATTGATTATTTCTACCAAAATAATCATACAAAAGAAAAGCAGTTAAGACCCAAATAGAGCAAAAAGTGATAAAAAATGATATTCTATAAAAGGGATAGATTTCAGAAAGGTTAACTGATATGACATGAATTGTTCTTTTTAGGTCTGAGGGTGTTATTGTTTCAGGAGCATTTCCAAGTTCAGTTAAAGTATATACTAACGAAAGAGTAATTAGGACACTAAATGTAATAAATGATATAGCATATACTAATAATAATTTGTCTTTATTAGATTTAAACCAATTAAAAAATTTTATAGTTCCCCAGACACTAAAATAAATTCCATTAAAATGAGTGATAATTAATAGAGAATAAATTAAATAAATACTATAACTATCATATATAATCATTTCAGAAAATAGAGTTATAATTAATAAACTAATTGTAATTAGATATATGACAATAAAATTGTGTATGACTTTTACTTTATCTCCTAAAATACTATAATTTTTTAAAAATACATTTTTTATTGTAAATATTAGTAACATGTTAATAAATATGAAAAGGCTCACAAAAATTAAGAAAATTCCAATAAGAAAGGCTTTATTTGCAGGTAGATTGAATCTTTCACTAAGATCTACAAATGATGAATCAAAATATACAAGTAATAATAATGTAACAAAAATAAAAATATATTTTTGAGAGAGTAAACTAATAAAATGATTTGTTTTAGCAAAGCCTGACCAAATCATTATTTACAATACTAACGTATTATATCTATATTGATTTTACTATTCCTATAGAAAGAATATCTCTCACTATCAGAAAATATTCTAAGAATAGTGAACTGTTTTTGACACAATTTTGTAGTTCAAGAGAAATATTTTAAAAAGAATTGTTGAAATTTGATATAATTTATAATAATTTTATCTTATAAATAATATCAATGTCAAAATGTCATTTCCTTTCCATTTTGGATATTCTATTGTCTTATCAAGATTCTATTATCAAAATATTTATCAAAATATTAGCATACGTTGTTGCCAAGTCCTATTTCAAATCATGGCATTGTTCTTATTTTTTATATAATGTTAAAGACCTATATTATTAGATAGATTCTAAATTAATAATAATAGTATATAATCAAACTAAAATAATAAAAAAATTACAATCATTATTTTTACTTAATAGATCTGTTATTAGTTAAGATGACAATATAATATTATAATATATGTATAATGATCAAGATAACAAGAATAATCAAATAAAACGTAGAAAAATGAATATACAAAGATCATTACAATCATCAATATCAGATGTTTCAAAACAACAACTGGTATCTATTCAGACTCCACCTAACAGAAGACAAGAAATCTTAGAATATTTAAAATTGTTTGGATATAAACCAGAAAAAACTATATTACAAATGCATATAATTGGCTTTTTTAATAAAAGAAGATTAAATCAGAGAGAATTAGAACAAAAAACAAAAGCAGTTAAGAGATATGGAGGAACTTCCTTTATAGTAGTTGGAAGAACTTATGATCCTAGTATTATAGATAAGGCAATTAAACCAAAAAGTAAAGATCCTTTAAAATCGAGTCCTGGTTATGTAGGATACCTGTGGAAAAATAAGGATTTAGATAATAAATCACCTCATGAATTAATACCATTGGATTTTACTCCAATACATTTGCTATATCCCGATGACTGGAAAAAGATGTTTGGAACAAAGGGATTCTTAATAGCGATGCATGTTCCAACAACATTTGTAAAAGATAAAAATAAGATTACAAGAGCATTATATCGTATTGCGAAATCTGAAGTTGATATAAAAAAAGAATGGAGTTTTCTTAATGATATTAAAAATCTCGGATATAATAATATCTAATTCCTTTGGTCTGCCTTTTCTCCTTGGGTAAACACATTTTCAAATACTATTGGTATGTCTGCAGTTATAGCAACTGCAATAAAATACATAATTACTATTGAATTCATACTGAATTTAGTTTAACAAATTATTCAATATCTATGTTTACAAATTTCAAGTGTCTTCTTTACGTTTATTTTTGAATTAAATCTTAAAATGCTATTGAACCCTACTAGTATACGGGTTAGGAGGTATGTGAACTGAATTTGACACAATTTTGTAGTTCTATAAAGAAATGAAAAAAGATATGATCAATAAAATTTAGATTTATTTTGAATAGTTATCTAAAATTGTACCATTATTTGAATTTAAAAATAATTTTTCAGCATAATATCCTTTTGTAAAATTAAACATATTCAAAAGTGATCCTGCTTTTTCATCAAAAGAATTATCTCCAATACGTCCAAGGTTCCAATTATCTTCTATGAATCGTAAAATTGATGTTTGATCTGTTAATTGATGGTCAACATAATTTACTTTAGCCCATGGAGATATAATAACAATAGGTAGTCTTCCGCCATAGCCACAACGATCCTGATACTTAATATTTTTACCATTAAGACCACAGAGACCATCAGGACCGCCTATAGCATCATATTTTGGATCACTAGATTGCATTACTATTGGTGGCATAACATGATCATACCATCCACCAGTGTCATCATATGCAATTAAAATTGCAGTATTATTCCACTTAGATATATTTTGTAATTTGTTGATTGTATTTACTAAAAATGTCTGTTCATCAATAGGATCTGATGCTTTTGCATGTCCTGTTTGATAATATGGTGCTTTCAAGAAACTTATTGAAGGGATATTATCCGATTCAATTGCAGCCCAAAAATCAGAAAGATCATATTGATGATTAGCCTGATCAGTTTTACCTATCATATTTGTAGATGTTGGAGGAAGATGACTAGGGTTTGCAGTTGATTTGTAGTATTGGAATGGTTCATGATGTACAACATAATCTGTAATGTTATTGCCTATGATATTTACATGAGAAGATCCACATACTGCTTTCCCATCATCTGTTCTAGATGTTGGTTTGAATCCCCCTGAAAACCAACCCCATGTTATTTCTTTATTGTTTAAAAGATCACCTATATTTTTTCCAGTCATATAAAGTTTAGTTCCATTAGAACAGTCATCAAATAAAGTATCATTATCGCCTATCAAAGTTCCATTAGAGATTTCATTTTCCATATCAGACGGTATTGCTCCATGTGTTTGACCTGAAATAAGATTAACATGTCCTGGTAATGAAGGACCTGTAATGGTGCTATGAAAATTATCATTAATTGCAAAATGTTGAGCATAATTCCATAATGCAGTTACTGTATTACCATCAAAATAACCCATTACTTGACTAGGATCACAACCCTCTCTTACTATTCCACTGAATTCAACAAATTTGTCCATAAAACCTCGATTATAAGAATTTTGTATAGCAGTATAGTCATGATTATTATCACATGATGCAACTGTTTTTGCGTCATCTTTACTCATTCTAAAAGGATCCTTTAAATTCATATTATTATATAAAAGTGATTTTGTCAAACCATCTATTGGAGGTGTATTGGCAGAAGCATAAAATGGAACTTCGCCATCAAGATTTTCAGCATACGGATATGACCCAAAATAATGATCGAACGATACATTTTCTTGAAAGATAATAATCAAATGTTGTATAGGTGTTGCTGTTGTTGCTGTATTATCCGAAGTATTTGTATTATTTGTTAAAGATATTGATCTTGAAGGTGAAGATGATATTGTTAAACTTGCATCAGCCGTTGAGGGTATCCAGGCGCAAAGAATTACAAAAACAACAAATGGTATGATTAGAAGTTTCTTGCTAATTCTCTGGTAAGTTAGAAACAATTTAGATATATTAAAAAAGACTATTATTTAAAATCTAGTTTATAATTTATTACATCAATTTTTATGGGGATAGTCAGATGATTTATTTTGACACAATTTTGCAATTCAAATCAAAAAAGAAAAACATAAAAAATTTAAATAGTAAAATAATTTATTGAAAACTCAACAGGCGGACTTTAATAATATCAAAATGAAACCACTTAGTTTTTAATAAATATCTGTTATTTTTAATACAAATTAATTGGTTAGTCAGCTCAAGGTTTTTCGTTCTGCAATTACAATATTTCATATTGTAATTTCCTTGAAATAAAATGAAAGTTATATCTATTATTTGATATTTCTGCTCTGAATATCAACAAGATTATACAAATTAATAGTATACTAATAAAAATTAAATTAACTAGTATTTATTATTTATTTACACCTTTTAAATGTCCTTCTTGCTCCAACTTATCAGCATGAGCCGCTATATATCTCCAAATAATATCTGCCTTGTCAGATTGAAAATCCCAAGGTGCAAGTAGTACTGTATCATTTTCTCTTATCCACATTCTTCTTTTGATCTTACCTCGGATACGACATGTACGTACTTTACCATCATTACATTTTACAATAACATTATCGCCTCCTACTAGCTTTATAACTCTACCAAACATTTCTCCTTCATGAGGCATAACAAGCTCTTTTAGTGCAGCCTCATTCAAAACTTTTCTTTTACCTAAATCTAATCCTTCCTTAATATAATATAAAATAATGCAATTTAAAAATGTACTGTCTATTGATAAGCTAGGTTCGTAATAGCCTATAAGATAATTTATAAAAATATATCGGATTAAATTGTAAAAAGTTATGTTACTTTTTTAAATAATTATAAATGTATAGCAACATAGTTGTAACATTAACGATATAAAATAAAATTAGAAATTTTATTATTACCTAATTATTTTTTTTCTTGCTTCTATATAGAAAAATAATGTATTTTCATAACCTTATATTTGCTTAAAGGCAGGCATATCAACTGTTTTTGACACAATTATGCAGTTCAAAGTTATTATTATTTTAAAAAAATAGGTTAATTTGATATAATTTATAATAATTTTTATAATGAATTATTACCACAAGACAAGAGCTTAAATATAACGCAATCATAATCTTTGCAATGTTATCTGTTTCATGTAGAGATGTTGGAGTAGACTGTGATTTCAGAGGAACTGGCGAAACAGAAGAAGAATTAATGAATAATTTGGTTGATCATGCAATTAAGGACCATGGCTATACTCGTGAATATGTGATGAAGCCTGAAATGCAGGAAAAGATAAAAGCCAAAATTAAAACATCTTAATATGTCTGCCGGCTGCCAGGAGTCAGTTGTCAATGCTAAAACACTCTGACTATTTTTTGTAATATATTTTTCATACTATTTGTTTTTTTAGTTGTTGATCTCGAAGTTACTTTGAATCTATATTTTAGTTGAGCGAAAGCTTAGTGACAATTTCTAATCCATGGATTTATCTCTGGACAAAATTGATAGGATATATTATTAGCAATTCATAGAAAGATTCAGAGCCTTGTTGCTAGACGGGCTCGGAGGTGTGTGAATTGATTTTGACACAATTTGATAGTTCTATAGGGAAAAAAATACGTTCAATAAAAAATTTTTATCAATTAGTAATAGTAATAGTAATAATATATAGTTAAGTTATCCCAGTTATCCCTTTATTATATATAAATTTTTTATATAAAACTCTTTTATGTAACTTATTTGATAACATATACAGATGTGAAAATAGACTTGATAACTCAATCACAAAAATCATTAATGTGTACTAGTTTTGTGATTATTACTGCTTTGTTGTCAATATTTTTGGTTACATTATTGGATACCGCTTTTGCACAGAAGCAACAATTTGCTACCTATACAAGTGAAAAATATGGTATTCAATTTCAATATCCTATTGGTTGGATTATAAATGAAAAAACTTCTAGATTTGATGAAGGCGGTGATATTACTGTCAGATCCCCTAATTTACTTACAATGTTTGGAATTGAGTATAAAGATGCATCAGGTCTTTTTAGAACTTTAGATATAAAAGATGCAGTAAAAACTATGATATCAATATTAGAAGCGTCTCTCTTTGGCTTTGACGTAAGAATAATAGAAGAGCCCCATCTCGTCACTATTGATAACAAAACAGCAGCAACAGCGGTTATTACTGCAGAGGAAAGATACTATGATCCTCCTTTCAAATTTTTAGATCAACAATGGATAGTAATTATTGGTAGTAATGCATATTTAATATCATACCT
>DASSVK010000019.1:0-5118 GCA_035706205.1 Nitrososphaeraceae archaeon
TATTATTTTACTGATTTATAAATTGTATTGAAATAATCTTTAATAAAGAAATTTATAGGTATTATAAGAACTAAGATCTAAGATATTAACATCCATGATACAAAACAAAAAAATTAAAACTGTAAATCCTGCTACTGGTGAGGTTTTAGCTGAATATGATAATATGACTAATGAAGAAATAAAAAGCATTATACATAAATCCAAAAATGCTTTTGAAGAATGGAAAAAAGATATTGGAAAAAGATCTATTTTTTTGCATAAACTATCTGCACAATTACGTAAAGATAGAGAGAAATTAGCAACTATTGCAACCCAGGAAATGGGTAAGCCAATAAAAGAATCACGTTTGGAAATAGACAAATGTGCATGGGCGGTAGAATTTTATGCCTATAATGGGGAGCTTTATCTTTCAGGTGAACCTCTAAATAGCGATGCTGTTAAAACAATGATATCTTATCAACCTCTTGGAATAATTGGAAGTATCATGCCTTGGAACTTTCCTTATTGGCAGGCATTAAGGTTTGCTGCTCCTTCTATGATGGCTGGAAACACAGTAGTCCTTAAACCCTCTAGTGCTACTATGCAATGTGGTATAGAAATAGAAAAGATGATGAAAAAAATAGATTCATCTGATCATATATTTAACACACTTATTGGAGATTCAAAAGTAGCAGAAACGTTAATTGATTCAGATATCGATGGTGTCACTTTTACTGGTAGTGTTGAAATAGGTGCAAAAGTTGCACAAAGAGCTACTTCACAACTCAAGAAATGCGTTTTGGAATTAGGAGGAAGTGATCCTTTCATAGTATTAGAAGATGCAGATATAGATAAAGCAACAACCGGAGCAGTAAGAGGAAGATTTTTAAATTGTGGTCAAAGTTGTATTGCTTCAAAAAGATTCATAATTTCGAAAAAGGTTGCTAATGAATTTATTGAGAAATTTATTCAAAAGACTGAAAATTTAAAGATTGGTGATCCTATGTCTGATGATACAGATATCGGTCCTCTCTCAAACGCTAAAGGAGTTGAAAATATAGAAGATATGGTAAAAGATGCTGTAGATAAAGGAGCAGAAATTCTCACTGGAGGAGAAAGAATTAGAAATAAGGGAGCCTTTTATAAGCCTACAATATTACGTAACGTAAATCAAAAAATGAGAGTAGCAAATGAAGAAACCTTTGGGCCTGTTGCTCCAATAACAATTTTTGAAGATGAAATGGACGCCATTCAGATAGCAAATGGTTCAAAATTTGGTCTTGGAGCTAGTATTTGGACGGGGAACTTACATAAGGCTGAAAAATTTTCTAAATTAATAGAGTCAGGAATAGTTACTGTTAATAATATGGTCTCTTCTGATCCTCGTGTGCCATTTGGAGGAATTAAAAATAGCGGGTTTGGACGTGAATTGTCTAGGTATGGAATGTTAGAATTTGTTAATATTAAATCTATCAGATACTATGAACATCTCCTTCCAGCACATTATGTAGAGTAAAAACTTATTCTAATAATTAATTTTTTTATCAATACAAAATATTGAGATTTGACATTTCTGAATTTCATCTATTCTGTATTATAAAAATAATAATTCAAAGTGTAAGAACCGTAAAGTACCTTGTTTATACTTTTAAGTACGAAAAGATATATAATTTCCTTAATTTATGTAACGGAATGAGAAGAAAGAAACTATTGGAATTAACTATGACTACTGCATTAGAAGACAATTATCTAGAATTGAATAGTCTTATTGATAAAGAAGACCCCTTTGATAATCTAGTCAATGAAATATCAAAAAAAATAAAAAAGAAAAATTAAGTAATCATTTTCTAATACTATTTTTTTATTTTATTAATAACTATGAGTTTTAATATACTGATTGAGTATTAAAAAATCACATTAGAAATATCAAAATATAATTTTTAAATTAATTATCATACCGTATTAGGCTCCAAATTAAAGATATTCTACCTAATAAAGTTTTTTTATTTTTAAATAGCTATTTGAATTTATTATATGAAATGTTAATATAGATTTAAACTAGAAGGAATGATTAATAAGAAAACAATAGAATCTCTGAAGAATATATATTATTATAACAATATTATAAACTATATACCTTATTAAAATGCTATTTGCATAAAGTTATTTTTTGATTTATAATACAATTACAATAATCCATTTTATAGTAATTATCATTTACTAAATCTATTTATTTATCTATTCTTTGATAAAAAGTATATGAGTAATGGAACTACTTTTCTGGTCTTTTATAGATTTAGACCTTTAGATTCTGAAGAGAAAAATATAGCTAAACAAGAATGGGAAGATATTAAAAATAGCTTGCCTGACAGTATAGAACTGATTGGTGAATTCAATCATGCATGGGGAACAGAATATAACGGATTTTTGATGTTTCAATCTGAAACAAGCGATAGGTTTTTTGAATGGTGGTCTGAATTCAAAGACAAAATCAGGTGGTATGTTGAAAAGACTCATACAATAGTGGCAAGAAGAAGGTAAATAAATAATCACTTTACCTTTTAATATAACTTAAAATCATTTTAGATCTTATTGCAGATTTGATAGTTTTAATTTGTGGATTACCTGGAACTGGAAAGACCTTTTTATCTAATAAACTTTCTCAATATATTAATAGTACAGTATTATCTACAGATAAAATAAGGAAAGAGTTAATACAAAAACCAACCTATACTCCGTGGGAAAGAGCCTTAATTTATGATGTATTATTTTTATTAGCAAAGTATTTGCATTCTTCTGGGATTAACTGTATCTTAGATGGAACTTTTAATATGGAAAAGTCTAGAAGAGAAATAAAAGATTTACTAAATTTATCAAATGATCAATTTTATATAATTGAATGTATTTGTCCAGAGGATTTAATTATTACTCGGCTATTATTAAGAAAAGATGATTATTCTGATGCCACTGTTTCAATATATTTAAAGATGAAGAAGATTTATGAGCCAGTTAAACAAAAACATATGTCAATAAATACTTCTAGACCAATCGATAAAAATATTGATAGAATTCTAAGATATATTTATGGATCAACCTTTAATAAGGTAATTGAGAACTGTAAGAAAAAGTAATAGATATTCTAAATAAAAAGAATTATTAAATTTATTATAGATTAGACAATATTTAAATTTAATTTTTATAATTTTTCTATAATAATTTTTTTGGCTATTTAAGTTAACCAAATTGATTTATCTATAAATGTTCTCTACTATATACCAGAGTATTTGTCAGAAATAGAACAACCATTGTTGTTATATATTCCTTATATCTATATTTTTAGGTTATTTTTTGAAAACCTTCTAAAGTATTATCATTTTTAGAGTTAAAAAAGAAGTAATATGTATCCATACGGAACTGGATATAGTGAATTAGTTACTATACTAATTACAAACGTAAATGGATATCTATTATTATAATAGATGAAACTATTAGTTAGACTGATAATAACCATTACTTGTTATGTATATGTATTAAACCACTACAAAAGACAATTCTATGAGTTCATATTTCTCAAGCGTGGAATATACTTGTTTATTCTTATTTGTGGAACATTGTTAGTATAAATATGGTGGATATTCAGTCTATTCATATGGTGACACTACTTGGCTCCTAGACGCATATAAGAAATAGAGATCAAAACACTATTTACATTCTACAGAAAAGAAAGTTTGATTGAAAGCGTAATGTAGTATTTCAAAGATGGAACTAAATCTGTTAATGATTATTATCCTTATTAAAAGAAAGATAATGAATGTAATTTAGATCATGTATTCAACTGGGTAAACTATTTGTGTCATGTACAACCATATGATAATAGAAAATAAAATTCCTATGCTAAAGGAGATAATAATTACTTAAATTAAGATAGCTATTTTTTAATTTATAGTTGTAAGATTAAAAAAAAGATCTTTTTGTTTATGGAGAAATTCCAATTATTTTTGGAGGATAATTGTTAATTATATTGACTAGAATATGGATTATAAAAACAATTGAAAAGCCCGATAATCCATATGACATAATTTGCTTTAATAAAAAAGGTTTACTTTTACCTTTATGAGATAAAGAAAATAATGCCACGAAAATAATATTCTTTCAATATATTTTTATTTTTAGAAACATTTTATATGTATACTTTTCTTTTTTTTCTTTCATAATTCAAAAATATAACATTATTATATAATAATTTTCTAATTCTTAATTTTTCCAAACTCAAAAATTGTTTGAAAGTTAATCAATTTTTTTATAATATTATTATTATTCAATAATAACATATAAGATTGGCTTTCTCATTATAATATTCTTTATAATAAAATTTATTTTTGATAGTTACTTTATTAAAAAATTTCTTCTTATGTTACTTCTTTATTTATCTATTTACTATTATTTATGATAAGTTTCTATTTGTATTGTAGTATGAGCAATATTAAATTTTTTTTCCAATAAAGATTGAATTTCTCTTAGAATAGTTTGAGATTTACTTGTATCATGTATTACAACATGTGCAGTCAATGCATCAAAATCGGATGTTATTTTCCATATATGAAGATCAAAAACCCCAGTAACACCTTTTATTTCTAAAATAGACCTTTTAACATATTCATAGGAGATATTTGGAGGTACACCTTCCATCAATATATTTATCGATCTTTTCAAAAGACTCCATGTTCTAGGCCAAATAAAAATTGCAAGTCCAATACTTATTATTGGGTCTACAATATAATATTCTGTAAAAATAATTATAAGACCGGAAATTATTACTGCAATGGATCCTAATGCATCTTTTAAAACTTCTAAATATGCTCCTTCCATATTGAGATTATCTTTTGCGTGACCATGCAGCAATTTCATACCTACAAGATTTACTAGCAAACCAATTATGGCTACCACTAGAAGAGGAATACCTTGAATTTCTTTAGTTTCAAATAATCTAAGATATGCCTCATAAATAATGTAAAAAGAAAGTAATAATACTATAATGCTATTAGTTAATGCAGCAAGTATTTCTAATCTATAAAAGCCATATGTTTTTTGAGCTGTAATTGATTTTTTGGATGCAAAAGTAATAGCAAATAAAGAGAA
>DASSVK010000020.1:0-8014 GCA_035706205.1 Nitrososphaeraceae archaeon
GTATCGTAATCTATACGTGCTATACCTCTACCAACATCACGAGTATAGGCTTCTAGCACTTTTAATGAAGTATTATTACCACCGCTATTGCTACCACTATTGCTAGGCAAACTACTACTGTTCACTTCTATACTTAGGTAAATTGACTAATATACATCTTTGTCTAAAAAAATCAGACAAAAATCAAAGAACAAAAAATAATAATAATCAACAATAGTATAATTCATTGTCGGATGAAGATATTTATATAAAGGGCTTTGCAACCAGTGAAGGAACTAAAAGATTTAGAGAGAATGCAATTAAAAAAGGTAAATCACCTTTACATTTTAAACCATTTGATGATCTCATCTTAACAAGTATTGGAATGGGTACATATTTAGGAGACCTATCAAAAGAAGATGATAAAGATATTGAAAATGCATTATATGAATCTGTAAGCTCAGGCGCCATTAATGTAATTGATAGTGCAATAAATTATAGAGCAATGAAATCAGAAAAAAGCATAGGTAGAGCAATTGCTAGCCTTGTAAATGATAGAATGATTTCTCGTGATGAAATTTTTGTAAGTACAAAGAATGGATACATAACAAATGATGGAGACTATCCAATGATTGATGTTTGGGAATATATGCAAAGAATGTACATATCTACTGGAATTATAAAAGCTGAAGATATAAGTTCTGGATATAATGTTCTTAATCCAAACTACATAGAGAAATGCATAGAGAGATCACGTTTTAATTTAAAACTTGATACTATAGATTTAGTATATATTCATAATGCTTTTGAAAGTTGGAGTCAAGATGTTAATAAGAATAAATTTTTTGATATGCTGTCCAAAGTTTTTGAAATTTATGAAAAATTCCGTTCTAAAAATGAAATTAGATATTATGGAATGGCTACTTGGACATGTTTTAGGGTAAATGAAGAAAATAAAGAATATTTATCATTAGAAGAAGTATACAATATCGCTAAAAATATAGCAGGTAGGGATCATGGATTTCGTTTTATCCAACTTCCATACAATTTAGCATATAGTGAAGCATTATTTTTAAAAAATCAAAAAGTAGGAAGTGAAAAAAATCTTTCAATATTAGAAGCTGCAAAAAAGTTGAAAATAGGTGTATTTACCAGCATTCCTTTACTTCAAGGAAGATTATTGCAAACTAAGATTCCAGATTATTCAGAAGGATTAACGGATCAGGTTATGAAATTACTTCAAATAATAAGATCAAGTCCTTATATAATAGCTCCATTAATAGGTCAGAAAAAAATGGATCATGTGAAAAAAAATAATAAAATCTCAGAAATGCCACCATTAAGTAATGAAGAATTCAAATCAGCTATTGAGATACTTACTAAAGGAACCTAGCAATATATTATTGATATTGATTATGGTAATATAGGTTAGTATAAAAAAATTATAGTTTAAGGATTAAATAATATCCGATTGCGTCATTTTTCTTATTTTTTCTTTCCATGAATGTGTAATTTCATTCTTTTCAAAAGTATCAAACAGCTTCTTTTTTACAGGATCATCATTCTTAAATGGTCTTAACCAACGAGAAGTTTGTAATTTATTATCACCATCATATGAAGTATCATTTTCTAATATTATATTGTCAAGATCAAAAGAACTATTTTTTGAACCGTCATTAATTTGTTTATTTGTTTCATTATTTGTAGTTGCATAATATTGTGAAGTATCGGAAATTGAGTCAGAAGTATTATTATTAATATTTGATACACTTGGCATAATAGAGTCTTTATATTGCAAATTTAATATTTCTTCACTGGTTTGAGTTTCAGATAGAAATTCTTGTAATAGAGACATTTGACCCATAATTTGACCTCTACCACAATCAGAAAAGCCATTTTTTTGGAGAAAAGGCATATACTTGAGTAATATTCTAAATTCTTCTAATCTAGCTTTGGCATTTTCATTAGATAATACCGTCATTTATTGTTAATGGTCGGATTCTTTTAAATTAAGACTGGTTCATTTATTTTGTTAATTAAGATTGTAAAAGCTAGCTACTCCATAAAGACTTTAGACAAGTGAAAAGTAATAGAATTAAAATAAATTTAAGTACGGATGAAGATTTACAATTACTAAAATAATTGAATACTAAAAAATATGTTTTAGATACAAGTATTATCATTGATAAAGAAATTTCAAAGATGCTACAAAATGGAAAAATAATTGAAAAAAGCGAAATTATTATTCCTAGAGCAGTTTTAGATGAATTGCAATCACAGGCATCAACAAATAGAGATCAAGGGTTTGTAGGTCTTCAGGAAATTCATGAAATACGAGAAGAATGTAATAAAAAGAATATTACAATAAAATTTTCCGGTGAAAGACCGGATTATGATGATATATTATTAGCAAAGCATGGAAGAATTGACTCTATAATTAATGACCTAGCATTTAAAGAGAATGCAATTCTTATTACTGCTGATTATGTACAACATTTAGCAGCTTTAGCACAGGGAATAGATTCAATTTTTATAAAATATAATAATAAAATAACTCATTTTAAATTCGAAAAATTTTTTTCAGAAAAAACAATGAGTATTCACCTAAAAGAAGGAGTTTGTCCGTATGCAAAAATTGGCAGCCCAGGAAAGTTTGAACTGATAAGACTAGATGAAAAGATCATAACAAATGACTATCTTATGGAAATAATTAAGGAAATTTATGAATATAATCCATTAAATACAAATAAATTATATGAAATAAACAGAGAAGGAGCCGTTGTTATTCAATATGAAAAATATAGAATAACAATCACTAAATCTCCATTTTCTGATTCTACAGAAATTACAATTGTTAGACCAATAGTTCACTTAACCTTAGACGATTATAAATTAAGTGATAAACTTATTACAAGATTGGAAAAGAAAGCTGAAGGAATTATTATAGCTGGTCCTCCTGGTTCTGGTAAAAGCACAATAGCAAGTAGTTTAGCAGAATATTATACAAAAAAAGCAAAAATTGTAAAAACATTTGAATCACCAAGAGATTTACAAGTTCCTAAAGAAGTAACACAATATAGTCCTCTAGAGGGAAGTTTTGAAAATGCAGTAGATTTATTGCTATTGGTTAGACCAGATTATACTATTTTTGATGAAGTAAGAAGAATAAAAGACTTCAATGTATATGCAGATCTGAGACTATCAGGAGTTGGAATGATTGGAGTAATTCATGCTAATAGTCCAATAGACGCTGTACAAAGGTTCATTGGAAAGATAGAAATGGGTATGATTCCTCATATTATAGATACAATTATTTTCCTTCAAGGCGGTAATATAAGTAAAGTCTATGAATTAAAATTAACGGTTAAAGTACCATCTGGAATGATTGAAGAAGATCTAGCTAGACCATTAGTCGAAATATTTGATTTTGAAAGTGGAAAATTGGAATATGAAATATATACTTACGGGGAGGAAAATATTGTAGTACCTGTTAATGAAATAGTAGAAAAGAAAAGGACAAATACTAATAACAATATTAGAAAACTTGCTGAATCTAAGATAAAGGAGATAGTACGGAGATTTGATCCTACTGCTGAAATTGAAATTATATCTGATAACAAAGTAAGGATAAAAGTAGAAAAAGAAATAATTCCAAAGATCATAGGAAGAAGTGGTTCCACTGTATCTGAACTTGAAGAATTATTAGGTTTAAGAATTGATATAGAGGCTAAAACTCCTGTACTTGGAAAACAGATCGATTTTCAAATAAATGAATCAGGTTCATCAATTGTAATTAATACTGATAAAAAAGAAATTGGAGCCAATGTTGGAATTTATATCAATAATCAATTCCTACTAAGTTCACAAATTGGAAGAAAATCAAGGATCAAAATTGATAAGAGATCAGAATTTGGAAAAAAACTATTAAATGCAATATTGACTTCTTCTGATATTAAACTTTTCAAAACAGACTAACAAAATAACAAATCAATTTGAAACAATTGAAATTTGTAATGAATATAATAATAACAACTTTCAATAAATTCTAATTTTAGAATAAACATAAAAGATTGCTTTTAATTATTAATTATTAATCATTTGATTAACAAAAGGTTAAGGATTGCATTTCAAGGAGAGAGAGGAGCTTATAGTGAAATGGCAATAATATTAAAATTTCCAGAATCTACTGCTATTCCATTAAAATCATTTCATGAAGTTTTCGAAACTGTTATAAACGATTTAAATGATTTAGCAGTGGTTCCTATTGAAAATTCTATTGAGGGAAGTGTAAACGAGACTTATGACCTATTATTACAGGAACAAATCTACATTTCAGGAGAAATCTTTCAAAGAATTAATCATTGTTTAATTGTAAATAAAGATTATAAAAAAATAATGAATGTATATTCCCATCCTCAAGCATTGGGTCAATGCAGGAATTATATTGAAAGTAAAAAATTAGAACCAATTCCAATGTACGATACAGCAGGAGCAGTTAAATTTATCAAAGAAAATAAAATGATTCGATCAGCAGCTATAGCAAGCAGAAGAGCAGCTGAAATATATGAAATGGAAATATTAGAAGAAGGGATAGAAGATAAGAAAAATAACTTTACTAGATTTTTTGTTCTTTCTAAACAACCATTAACTAAACCTTCAGCAAAAGATAGAACTTCAATCATCTTTTCATTAGAACATAAACCGGGTTCTTTATCTAATATTTTAAAGGAATTTTCACAACAGAATATAAATCTTACAAAAATTGAATCAAGACCTACAAAAGAAACTCCTTGGGAATATTATTTTTATGTAGATTTTGATGGTCATTATAATGATGAAAAAGTAATGTTAACATTAAATAGAATTAAAATCCAAACAAAATTCTTCAAGTTATTAGGTTCATATCCAAAAGGTATTTTTTAATTATCTGTTTCTAGTCCTAATAGCAAGAGCAACTATGACTACTCCAGTAATTATTAGCATTATTGGACCAATTAAAGTAAATTCGTTTGCTTTAGTAAATGTATATCCATCAACTAATATATTGGAATTTCCTATATTATTTATCTCTATAAAATATTCTCCAGCTTCTTTGGCTGTTAAATTTAAAGAATAATTAGAGGAAGATTCTATTAAAGTAATAATAGTTTTATTAGGATAAGTTATAGACATATTAAAGAGAGATCCAGAAACTGTTATAAATGCAGTATTTCCACTTTCCATGTTTGGAGAAAGAATATCAACTGAATTTGGTTTAATAACACCGTCTACATCTACTTTTGCTGGGAGAATTTGAATAATAAATGATAAAATTGCAATAGCAATAAAGATTAATCCTGCTATTAATAATCCATAAAAATAAATTGATTTTGATACCATAGATATAAAATTAAAATTATAATAAGCTATTAATAGGTTGATATTTTAAAGAATTTAATATATTAATCATCTTCTATAAACAGAATTTGTTATACACATGACCTTATTCATATACTCAAATACAGATACAAAATACACATTTTTAGCCAATTATAGAATTTTCTCTTACTTATCTCTTTAAAAAAAGTAACAAAAGGATTTTATTGGCTATTTACACCTTAATCCTTTTTCTAAATTTTCTATATTCCTTTTCATTTTATCTATATACCCTATATTTTTTTCTTGTTCTTCTTTATTTATATTTTCAATCGGACTTAATAAGAGAACTTTACCATTTGGTATTTCAGACGCAAAAGTTTGTGCTAATCGTTGGTTTTTTAATTCTTCAGAATAAATAGTATCAATATCAAGACTTTTAGCCAAAGAAATTATTTTACTAATTTGTTGTGGGAGAATTTCTCCTTCAGGAGATAAACTTTCATATACAGAATGTTGAATCAAACCATATCTCTTTGCAAAATAATGAAAAGCCTCATGAAAAGATATAAAATCTTTTAATTCACAATTAATTAATGACTTTCTTATTTGCTGATCTAATAAATCTAATTCTTTAATAAAAGAATTAGTATTTTGTTGATAATAATTAGTATTATTTGGATCAATTTTAATTAAATTATTATTGATTGTTTGAGAAATATTTTTAACTAGAATTGGATCTAACCAAATATGAGGATCATATATTAAATTATAATTATCAGCTTTATCAAAATCTTCTTTAGGTTCATTACTTTTAATAAGTTCTAATTCTGCACTTATATCTATCAATTTTGATTGTTTAAATTGGTTAAGCCATGAGTCAAATCCTTTACTATTGTATATAATAATATCAGCAGTATTTAATTTTGAAATGTCCTGAGGAGTTGGCTCCCAATCGTGAGGTTCAATTCCAAATGGTATGGCAGTACTAAGTTCAATTTTTTCACCACCTACCTTTTTTGTGAAATCATACAATGGGTAAAATGATGCTATTACATTCAATTTAGAGGAATTTAGATTTTCAGATCCACTTTCTGCTTCACTATTCATTGAATAAATATGGATAACATTTAATGGAGTTATAATAATAACAACTAAAATAATAGGCAAATATTGCACATTATTAATAATTTTAAATATGTATTTATATATTATATGTTGTCACTATTTCAATTACAAAAATAAATTAATGAAATTAAGGTATAGATTAATTTTTCTTACTTCCAAACAAAAATTATAAACTTATTTAAAGTATCATAAATTTTATTTTTTATGAACTATCTTGATTCACATATACATCTAAGTGATAACGAATATTCAAATTATTTAAGCCATATTCTTTTTTCATTGAGATGTCTAAAAATTACAGCATGCTCTGTAACTGTTAATCTTGCAACTTCAAAAAAAAGTATAACTTTATTTAATACTCAAAAGGATATAATTATTCAATTCATTGGAATTCATCCAGAATTTGCAATAAAAGAAAATATAGAAGATTTCACAGAATTTTTTAGTGCTAATTTACAACATATAGATGGAATTGGTGAAATAGGCCTAGATCCTACATATATTAATCAAAATGAAAAACAATACTCCATACAAAAGAAAATATTCCAATATCTACTAGAACTGGCTGAAAAACATAATAAACCAATTTCAATTCATTCTAGAAAATCACTTGATGATATATTACAAATATTACCATCATACAAAATCAAAAGGTCTTTATTACATTGGTTTAATGGAAGTAAAAAACAGTTAAAGCAAGCTATGGATATGAATATTTTTGTGTCTTATGGTCCAGTTATATTATATTCCCAAGATAAAAAGGTTCTTTTAAGGAAGACAAATATTGATAAAATACTAGTAGAGACAGATGGTCCAGTTCGATATTCAAATTGTTTTAATTATCTGCCTTCATCATCAATATCTCATCTTTTTAGTGTAATTAAATGTATAGGCGATACTTTAAATTTGGATTTTGAAAGTACATCAACCTTACTAAAAAGCAATTCAGAAAATTTTTTATTAAAGAAAATTTGAAAGAAAAGTAAAAATAGCAACTATTGAACTAATATATTATTTAGCACATAAATAAAAATAATTAGTTGATCTGAATAAAATGATTTATTTATCATTTTCATTTTTCAAATTAATAGTTCAATAATATAGGCTATTTTCATTTATGATTCCATTTATCTACACTGAAAAAAAGAAGTTATTGGATTGGAGGTAAAATCTCTCGTACAGATAAGAACTTGAATGAGACATCCGATTGATCCCATCTGAATACGGTTTTTGGACTTCCCCATGTATACAATTGATCCCATGTGCCGCCACATTTTTCAGGTCCGCTGTTGCCTCTTTCTCCAAAGCCACCTTGATCTATAAATTCATAGACTTTTTCCCATTGTCCATCATTAGTTTTATCAATCCAAAATTCTTGCTTTACTCCTTTGTCACCTGGCATATTATAGATTACTCCTTTAATTCCAAGCCATTTACCAACTATAGAAGATAGATCTTCATCATTTACCCCAGGAGAATCTATTAAGCTTATATGCCACATTTCTTTTTTGGCTTTTATTTCTCCATCAAATCCAATGTTAAATTTGGGTGT
>DASSVK010000021.1:0-2762 GCA_035706205.1 Nitrososphaeraceae archaeon
TTTGAGACAATATTGAAATCATTATTTAAAATTCATCTAAATAATAAATGACTATAATGATTAACTATATTCATCTTAGTTTAATTATATTTAGAAAAAATCAACTATTATAACTTTATATTCAAAGAATCTCTATTCATCATTCGTACTTTAGATATACCATAAATATAATATATGTAAATATTGAATAAAATTGTATCAATAAAAAGAATTAGTGCAGTATTTTTAGCAATTGTACTAGTAGCAGGAACAATTTCTGCTCTATCATCACCATCGTTTATGGTCGGAACAGTACAAGCCCAACCATACTATGATGAAATGGACAATGACTACAATAGCTATGAGCAAGATTATGGAATGGGCAACAACTACAATAGCTATGAGCAAGATTATGGAAAGGATGTTTATAAAAAGCCACAAATATTTCCCGCTAACAAAGTGGCAGAATTTGGAGATAGATGGTGGCAATGGGGATTTGGATTAGATACGACTGTTGTCAATCCCTTTACAGAATTGGGTCAAGCTGGTTGTGATGTAGGATTACAGGATAATGGTAGATTATTGTTTCTTGTAGGGTCACCTAGAGACCCTGCTACAGGTGATTTTCCAGTACATGAATGTGATGTTAAAAAGGGAACATCAATCCTCTTTCCAATATTGAATGTGGCATGTAATAATCTTGAAGCTCCACCTTTCTTCGGTGCAAACGAACAAGACCAGAGAATATGTGCAAACAACTTTATTAATGCAACAATTTTTGAATCATTGCAGCTTGAGATAGATGGAAAACCAATAAACAATTTAGAGCAATATAGAGTAGATTCTCCTGCTGGAGGATTTGAATTTACTGCAGTAGAGAACAATCCATTTGCAACACCAGTAGGCGATGGAACAGGAGTATCTGATGGTTTCTGGATTTTACTAGAAAATTTGAAACCTGGAGAACATACTATATCATTTAGTGGAGCAATTGACCTTAACGAGATACCTCCTCTAACGGATATATTTGAAGCTGGGGCAACATACAATCTATTTGTAGAACCTAGAAATTATTGACCTCTTTTGAGTCCTAAAACAAATATTTAGAAATAGTTTCATTTCTAAATACTATATCATTTTTTTATAAAATTATTAGTTTCTAACAATAAAAGCTAAATATGAGAATGTAATATATATACAATATAGACTCTTATTTTTGCACCGCTATCGGTATTACCTACTCCTGTAGATATTTCATCTTTCTATATTTTTTAAAGTATTCAAAGTCAATATTATCATAGTAATTATGACAGACGATTTTTAAAATTAATTTAACATTTTATAGTTAAGCAAAAGAAGAAGATGATGATACTTATCTTACATAACAATTAAGCGATTAACAATTCCATATACTTGCTGATTTCCAAAATGATTTCCTGTATCTTTATCATCTGGGTCAATAGTTACTGTATTGCCTTTGGAAATGGTTATTAATACTTCTGCATCATTCCATATAGTTATGCCATTTATTTTAATATCAGCAGTTCCATTTATTGATAAACTGTTATTACTATTATTATCTGATGTAGATTGGATTATAACACCTCTATCGTCTTCATTTGCACTAAAGTTTGTTATTTGATGAATATGACCCATTGAACCATCCATAGGTGATGCCAAAAAATTTGTTTCAAAGTTTGTTACAGTTCCATTATGGACATTTAAAATCCAGTCTCCAGTTAATATTACTTTGAATGCATTTGTTATATTGAATTTATCTTCAGGAACTGTTATAACTAAAGAGCTTATTGTTCCTATAGCAGAAAAAGTTGTGCTCCTATTGCTATTACTACTACTATTATTTACTATAGATTGAGTATTTAGATTCATTTTTTGATTTGTATCTTTATCTTTTTCCATTTGAGCAAATACAATAAATGATGATTCATAATCACCATCATTGTTTCTAATCATGGCAAATGTAACTATAGATAATGATAGCACAAGGAATATTGTCGTTATAACTTTAGTTATAGTATTGAATGATGATGATGACATTGCCCTTGTTGTAAACATTATTATCGTTATTCTTAATTCTATTATAAATATCTAAAATAATTAATTTATTATATGCTATACTAAAGATGTATATTTCTATTATAATTCTTACGTCCTTTATATTAGACTTTAACTAAGAAAAGCTATTATCCTTCTTGTTTCCTTTCTAATAAAACATGTAATTTTTCATCATTCATTATCTTTTCAAATAAAAAAGGAACATAGGAAAAAAATAAGTTTCTAATAATAAAATCTAAATATGATTAAGATGAACCCTACTACATGGAAGGCTCTACTCCTGAAGGTAATTACTTTTCTCGGGTTCATCTAATAAGTTGTTCAAATAGATAATTAATAAAGAGAACATGAAGCATTTCTATATATTTATATTACTAAATTTATTTTCAAAATATTAATCTTCATAACTTTATCTTCAAAAAATCTCGAAGAATCATTCATATTTTAGATATAATTTAGTTTAATATTACTAATAGTGAATACAGTAATCGCAAGGATTACAAAAACTAGTGTAATATTTTTAGTCTTTATATTATTTGTTGGAATATTGAATGTTATGATTTCTCCATCATCTTTTATTTTTGGAGAAGTACTAGCACAAAAAGCAAAAGAATCAGAAAAAAAAGAAGAGAAAGAAAAAGAAAATTGTATATCTTATAATAAATCAGAAAAATTAATTTCTATAAATTGTAAACATGCTGATTTTG
>DASSVK010000022.1:0-7493 GCA_035706205.1 Nitrososphaeraceae archaeon
ATCATTTCCTGCTTTTCCCCATATAGTATCTCTTCCTTCATTACCATAAATGACGTCATCTCCACTACCACCACTGATATTATCTCCTGCCTCTAATCCTGCAATAGTATCATTTCCACCAAATCCTTTTATTTTATCTTGGTTTTGCTTACCAGTGATATTATCTGCATTTTCAGTTCCATTTAGGTCGTCTGCCCATGCAATATTGATAATGTTGTATTGGTATTGTTGTTGTAGTAGTTGTTGCTCACCAACATAATCAATTCCTATAAATATAAAAAATAAAGATCCTAATATACAGGATAGTGATAAATAAGTAGTTAAAGTTTTTGAGATATTTACATTTTTTTTATTATTTAAATACATTATTACTTTGTTTATTATTAATAAGTGTAATTCGTTACAATTTAAACAATTTTTTCTATTGATTTTTACCATTTCTCTTTCTTGGTCAATAATAAGTACAAAATCATTTAAAGAACTATTGAAATATTTTTATATAAAAAGAAATATAATAATTTCTTTTAAAAATTTACTAAATTAAATATAAATAAGATTGATAAATAAAAAGTGAGTAAAATAAATTCGATATTAAAATTTTACTTATTATAGTATTATGAATTCTTAATAAATCTATTAAATTATATATATATATATATATATCAAATCACATCAAATAAAAAATTAAAGATTATGGATTTATGATACCCATATTATTAAGTAGTGGAGGTCGAGATGATGAATCTAAAGATTGCAAGTCAGCTTCTGGTAGAGAAGAATAAAATTCATTGAAATGATTAGTGATATAGGTGAAGGAAATATCATTTGATGATCTTCCTCTGATAGAGATGACATGTCAAAGTAATTCGATAGTTGTGGCGGCGGTAGGGGTAATAAGTGTGAGAAGTTTAGTGATTGTGAGTGTAACCTTTCGAATTCTTCTGTTTCTAATGGAAAAATATTACTATCATATTCAGGTATTGCTTCTATTTCCTCTTCTTCCTCACCAAGAAATTCAACTGAAAAGGGTCCAATAATCGCATCTCTTTCATACAAGTCAAAATCTATGAGCGTATCAAATTGGTCACAGATAAAAGTATCAGAACCAAATCTGTCGGAATCAAGAAGTGACAAGGCAATTGAAGCAACTGATTTATCCCTATGAACTCTGGAGGGTTATAATGTCTTTTTACATTAAAATAAAATTTCGTATTAAAAACCTCTTACTAATGTACTTTAAATTATTTTTCTATTAGTAATATTACTAACTTGCTTGGTCACAATCATAGTTTGCTCTAAAGTGTGATTTTCCACTATCTGTTACATAGATATAGCCGTTAGAGTCCATTGCTATATCATGAGGAATTAAAAATTGATCATCTTTACATCCAAGTGACCCCCACATCGTCACAAAGTCACCATTGCTATCAAATTTTTGAACTCGTACATTTCTTGTATCTACTACATAGACGTTACCTTCTGAATCAACAACAATACCATGGTCTTCAATAAATTGACCTTTCTTAGAACCTTCACTTCCCCAATGTTTTATAAACTTACCATTGCTATCAAAAACTGATACTCTGGAATTTTCCCTACCATCAGTTACATAAATATAATCTTTTGAGTCTACTGTTATATCATGTTGATGTACAAATTGACCTTTCTTTGAGCCTTTTTTCCCCCACATGTCTATAAACGTCCCATTACTGTCAAATTTTTGTACCCTAGGAAGTACTTGATCACTGACATAGACGTTATCGTTTGAATCTACTGCAATACCCCATGGCTTTTTGAATTCGCCTTTCTTTGATCCTTCTTTTCCCCACATTGTTATAAAGTTACCATCACTATCAAATTTTTGAATATTTTTCCTAGAATATTCTGCAAGGTAGATGTTATTCAAAGAATCTATAGCCATACTTTCAGGTTGCAAAAATTCGCCTGGACCTATTCCTTTTGTGCCCCATTTGGTAATAAAATTTCCATCTTTATCAAATTTCTGGATATTGCATTTTTCTGCATCGCTAACATATACATTATCTTTTGAATCAATAGTTATTCCATGAGCATGTAGAAATTGGCCATCTTTAGATCCCACTTTACCCCAGCTATCTATAAGAGTCCCATCCTTATCAAATTTTTTTACAAAATGAAAATCTGAAGAATAAGAATCAGAATTCAGATCACTAGTAGATAATGATAAAACTGCTGCCGATTCAATTTGACCATCTATACAAGTCTCATTATCTGTATCTTCAGAATCTGACGGTTTGTCTTTTATATCGTTAGAATTTGTGGTAGATGTATATTCAGAATTTGTTGTTGGATTTTTTTCATTTTCTTCTATTGCAAAATAGTCTTCTGCATCGAATTCAAATGTTTGAGCATAAATAGTAGATATCGAAATCGTAGAAATGATAAATGAAATTACGAAGCTAAATGTTACTAATAATAAGTTGAAACTTTTATTCACAATCATAAAAAAACGTTGTATTTATATTAAGATTATATTTAAAAATTATGGACAATTTCTCTAGTACAATAAATGGATACACAGATTCAATGAAAAAGGTATTGATGGTATTGTATCTAGAAAACATATACGAAATGCTCACAAAATTATAGAAGATATAGAAAGAAAGATTGTAGAGATAGTAACTATGATCCTAGAAAGTACAGACTGAAAAATTCTCCACATGGTCGTTACATACATTTGCAGTATACATAATGAAAGAAAAGAAGATTATAAATGGTATCAGTCATACTGAATTAAAGAATGTCTTGGTCAAACATGATATTGAATGGAGGAATTCAAAGACGATATTGGGTAAAGCAGAGATCCAGAATATGAATTAAAAAATAGGATTGAAGAATTAGGGTATAATACATCTCCTGATTCCGTATTGTTATATCAAGATGGGAAAGGACCGATAACAGCAAAGACATATAGTGGCCCGTCGTGGTGTTCCATACAGCCAAGGTGGAAAAAGTACAGAAGATAAAAGGTCTTCTCATTGTATTTGGTGTGTATGATCATACTAACGATACAATGTTTACTGACTGTTATAGAAACAAGACCAGTGACCAGTTTGCAGATTTTATACGATGTGTCTATTCCCGATATGATTCCAGTATAAAAATAATATTTGTATACTAGACTAGTCCATCCATAAATTTTCAAAATATCTATAGATTAGTAGAAGATTAGAATCTAAATATATGCATCTATTGGAATCAATCTAAATGAGTCAATTTTTTATATATCGATTTATATAAGGTTTTTTATAGCTAAAACATAATAAAATCATTCTACAGAGTTTTAATGCTAATGTTATATTTCCTTAAATATCAATTTTTATACATGTTTGATGCTAGTCTACATTATAACAAGCAGAATTTTATTTTTCTAACCATGGTTATAAACGAGCGTTAATAGTTTTGTAATTATCTTGGTAGTAGTATATGTATATAGTGTAAAGTAAAGGTGAGTGCTTTGGATTGGTTTACTTCTAAATGAAGTTGTTCATAGATAATAAAACAAAACAACTAGTTTTAGTTTACATAAATAACTTACAAACTAATGTCTTTACAAAACTATTAACTTACACAATACTACTTCGCACTATTTGTATAGTCTATTTTACTATTTTTCTATGTTTGATGATAGACTATAATTCAATTGATATAGAATTGTTTACAATTTAACTTTAATAAAGCTATTATACTAGAATATTACAAAAAAATGATCTCGAATTCAATAGGAAAAACGCCAATTCTTTCTATTCGTAGACGTGATTTAATCATCAATCTTTTTATTGTTAGTATATCGATTTTTACCCTTTGTAATTTGGTAAATAATGATTTAGATAATGCATTTGGTGGTAGTGAGAAAGAACCACCGTTGGTCTATGACGAAAACCTACAGATAACACAACTTACAGAGGAACTAAATTTTCCAACTGGGATAGATTTTCTAGCTGAAGATGATATTTTAGTAATCGAAAAGAATACAGGACAGGTTAAAAGAATACTTGATGGTAAAGTCTTGAATGAGCCAGTTTTGGATGTGAATGTGGCTTCAGAAAGTGAACGTGGGTTGTTAGGTATAGCTATTTTGAATACACAAGGTCTTACAAATGCAGATATGATTACTACTAATAATGACAAGTCTCAAGAGAATAATTTGAATAATGAAGAAGTAAAAGTATTCTTATTTTATACAGAAACACAGGATATTGATAATGGTGAAATCTTGGGAAATAGACTATACAAATATGATTTCCTTGATGGAAAATTGATTAACCCAATACTGCTATTGGATTTACCTTTTTTACCAGGACCATCACATAACGGCGGAGTTTTAGAGTTAGGACCAGATAATAATTTGTACCTTGTAGTAGGAGATATTAATCGTGAAGGCAATCCAGAATACATGACTCTAACCCAAAATATTGAGAATAATAAATTACCTCCTGATGGGCGCGGAGGAGTATTACGCTTAACAGTCGATGGTGATCCAGTTATAGATTATGATGATGATGGTTTTTCTTCATTAGGAAAAAATTCTGGCCTTTTAAATTTTTATTATGGATATGGAATAAGAAATAGTTTTGGAATTGGTTTTGATCCAGTGACCGGGATTTTATGGGAGACAGAAAATGGATCTAACTATGGAGATGAAATTAATGTAATCTTACCAGGATTCAATGGCGGTTGGAGACAGGTTTTGGGGTTATCCACAGAATATGAAAATTTCAAAAATAAAGAATTTAATAGAAACAAGTTAATTCTGTTTGATGGAAAAGGAACATATTATGATCCTGTATTTACATGGATAGATACTATAGCTCCAACAGCAATCACATTTATAAATTCAAAAATTTTTGGTGAAGAATATAAAAATGACCTCTTGGTAGGTTCAGTAAAACAAGGACGAATATTTCATTTTAATTTAAATGAAACCAGAACAGGATTAGATTTGTTACCAGAAGAATTGGTAGATAAAATGGCTGATGTTGACGGAGAATTAGAACCAATTACTTTTGGAAGGAATTTTGGAATAATTACTGATATAGAAATAAATCCATATGATGGTACAATTTATGCAGTTGACGGACAGTCAAAAAAAGGTAAGATTTATCAAATACATCCTAAGGTAATGAATTAAACTAGTAGCAAAAAAAAATAAATTAATAATTTTTATTAGTGTTATATTTAATATTTTATGTGTAAAAGGTTTCTCCTGTTATCTACTTCCAATCCATTAAGTAATCACTCTCTCTATTGTTGTACTCGAAGATGTCTTATAGGCAAAACTCTTATTTTGTTATAATCTAAATATTCCTTAAATTATTACTATTTATGAGATATGTTACAAATTAAACTTTAAAGAATTGATCATTTCTTCAACTTCCAGAAAATTTTTATTAAAATAATTAGTAGATGCGATATATGAAATATAGATAATATTATAATCACTTTTAGCTAAGATATATAATCCATAGAAGATTTTATCATCTTTTTCAAAACTATATAGTATTGAACTAGTATTCAAATCTGAGATTAAATGACTATCATAAGAGAATTCTTCTATATGTTTAACATTTTGCAAGTTTAATTTAGATATATAATCCTTAAATGTAGAATGTAAAATAATTTCTAATGATTTATTATTTAAAGAAGAATGAAATTTATTTTCTTCATTAGATTTTTTAATTTCTGAAGTTATTTGTTCATCACGGATTTCAATATAGCCTTGTTGTCGATCTGATTTTTGTATTATTAGATCTAGGTTTCCTTCTTCAAATCTATGTCCAGGAGCAATGGCTTCCCAATCTGAAGGATAATCTATTGAGAATTTACCAAAAGGATCTACAAAGGTTATAGTTTCATTATAATTTTTTTGACCAACTGTTTCATTGATGGCTATTATAGATAATAAAATTATAAATCCTTCTATTATTGTGTATCTTAACAATTGGATTGAATGATTAAATGTTATCTATAATAAAATACTTTTTCTTCTTTTAAAACCTTATAATTATTATGATTATGGTATATTATAATAAAAATAACACAGACGGAACAAGGGGTGACGGTGGTTGAACAGGTAGAGGCACAGGTGGTCCCACATGAGGCAGTGGATAAAAATAAAATAGAATTAAGAATTCTTAATTTTTATAATTTATGTTAACTGTTCAGGTTCATCTTTTTCTAAAATTCTACAAAAATAACTGTTATATAATATATTACTTTTATATAGTAACACAATAGTAGAGAAGAATATCTCTAACAAAGAAATGATAGCTACCATAATACTGTTTGTTTCGATATTTTTTATTTTTGAACCTTTATTTTCACAATTGCCAGATAATAATAAAAATAATGCATTTGCACAATCCGAATTAATTGCTACTACATCAGGAAATAATGCTCCAAATACAATATTTTTAATCTTACTACAGGTTATACAATTGAACCAGTTATTTGGAATCTTACTCTTCCGTGTAGTATTACATTTGATAATGAAAATAACATGTATATAGCAGAAGCAGATTTCGTATAAGGTTGACTACAACTGATACCAAGAATACTAAAAGTAATTAATCAGAATGGAAACATATCAATTCTTGTTGATAGAAAACTCAATGGTCCAATTACAGATATTGAGTTTTATGATGGAAAATTATATGTATCGCATAGAGGGAAAATATATACTGTCGAGCCCCAAACTGGTCTTATAAAAGATATAATTATGGGATTGCCAAGCACAGGTGACCATCACAATAATCAGATAGCAATAGGAATAGATAGCAAGATATATTTTGGACAAGGTGAAGCAACCAACAGCGGGGTAGTGGGAGAAGATAACGTTAGGTTAGGATGGATAAAGACAGCACCACAATTTCATGATATTCCAGCTAAAAATATAACGCTTACAGGACAGAATTTTGTGACTGTAAATCCTCCCATGGCAGAATCAAATGATACGGCAACTACAGGTGCATTTGTTCCTTTTGGAACTCCAACTAAAGATGGACAGATAATAAAAGGAAATATCAAGTGTAATGTTGTATTCTAAGTGCTAATATGGATGGAACCGATCTAACGCTGGTTGGTTGGGGTTTTAGAAGTGCATATGGAATAACATTCTTTTAAAATGATCCTACAAAACTTTTAGTAACTGTAAAGGGTGCAGATGAAAGAGGAAGTAGACCCATAGCTAATGATACAGAAAAAATATACAGCATAGATATTTCAAATTCCTCACAACTTGGCAAATTCTATGGATGGCCTGACTTTTTTGGAAATGCAGAACCAGTGACTGATCCTAAATTTCAGTCTAAGGCAGATGATAAATCATTACAATTTGTCATGCAAAATCATCCTCCAGTTGAGAAGCCTTTAATTGAATTTGAAGTAGGAGCTGCTTATAGCTGAATTTGGGATAATGGTGCCAATATCTCATTTACCTTGGAGTATAAAGAATC
>DASSVK010000023.1:0-19077 GCA_035706205.1 Nitrososphaeraceae archaeon
TTGTTGTTGCTGTTGTTCTTCCTCTAATGCTGTTGGTGGTGATGGAGGTGGTGATGGTGGTTGTTGTGGCTGTTGTTCTTCCTCTAATGCTGTTGGTGGTTGTTCATCCAAGTCTATTCTCGGCTTTTGAAGTTTAGATTGAGAAAAGTCATTAGTTGTAAAATTTCCATTTTCAGAAATAGAGCCAGTATTAGTATTATTAATTTGCTTTTCATTTATTGATTCATTTGGAACAACCATCTCAATTTCAGAATCAGATAAATTAGACAATTGTGACGATGTAGTGGTATTCTTTTCAACAGAAGTGGTATTCGGGTTAGATGACTTTAATGATGTAGTAGTATTTGGATCTTTAATCGTATTAGTAGCATTAGTCTTTGGATTTGAACCAGGCATTACAGTTTGTAAAGGACCTTGTTGGTTATCAGTGGATTCTATTGCTGTTGTTGTATTTAGATTACTAATAGATGAGGATGGGGTAAAGAGAGAAGTATATCCTGTAACATTAATAGAATTCCATTTTGTTAATGGCTTATTTCCATCTAGACATGTTATTTTAGATGTTAACTCATTACTTCCTTCAATAATTTCATGATAATTTGAATCATACGTAAAAATCCATTCTGAAAAATCATCAACTCCTCCTGGACCAGCTGCTCTTACTGGCTGAAAAGGTTTTAGATCATTCCAATCTACATGTACAATACAATTTTTCTCTTGATTATCGCTAGAAATACCAGAAATAGTCAATTTCCCTGTAGGTACTTTTTTTCCTTCAGATGGAGAGATTATTTTTACACTAATGTTAGAGAGAATAGAAGATTTTATATCAGATTGAGGATTAACTGATTGTAAATTATAGATAAAAATTATGCTTAATGAGCCTATTATGAGGATTAGAAAAAAAGGAACAATAAGAAAATTCATAGTATAGTATCAAAATTACACTATATTTAAATTAATAATATTTCTCGTAGAACATTCTACTAGTTTAACATAAAATAAGTTCAGATATTATTTTCTTATCAATAATTAAAAAAAAGAAGATTATAGAATGTCATATAAAAAAATAAAATATAACATTACATATTAAATATAGTGTTCTATTGTCTAATAAGATTATTTTCCTATCTTGAACATTTTAGTTCCACATGTGCCACATGTTCCCTGTGTAGCCGGCCTTCCATTTTTCATTGTTACTTTTTTTTCATTCTGCATTTCTCTTTTAGATTTGCATTTAACACAATATCCTTCCATGCTTATTCAGTGAATAGACCACAATAAAAGTATTGATGTATTTTTATAAAAATAAACGAAAGAATCGATTAATTAAATTATATTATTATAACAGAATAAGAAAAAAATAAAAAAAATGAAATTATTGTAACAAATTCTTTTGAATAATAATTAAATAATATATTTTTTATTTTAATAGGCATGTATTTCTTTTTTATGTTTTCTTAATTTTTTAAAGGTAGAGTACCGATTACCACATTTATCACATCTCCAGTGATTTGCTCTTGCTTCTTCATAACGTGAATACTTTTCTGAATTTACTTCAAACATGCCCGTTTTAACATCATAGTTTATTGGTTTATAATTGAGCCGAAATTTTAATTTAGATGGAACAGTAGACAATTTTCATATATAGTAGATGATATTAAAAAAAGTGTTAGCTAATTTTCTCTGACTTTTACTTAAAAAAAGAATACACAATTTACCTATGATTTTAACTGCTTCAATTCAGTGATTGTTTGATTGATAGATTGACAGATTCCAATAATATCATATTATTTTTATATATAGAAGTAATAATAACTCATTACATAAAATAAAAATTTTTATTTAATTGCAGTATTTTTTTGTTATTGGCAATTGAAAATTTTATTCAAAAGAGTACAAACTTATCTTCATCAATAACCCCTTTTATGACATCAAAAATAAAAGATATATTAAAAAAAGAGAATAAAGATGATACAATAGATATTTTCTCAAAAGAAAATGTAAAAATTTTTGACATCATAGTTAATTCAAAAAGAGAAATTTGTATTGCTTGCGTTAGCCTTGACCAAATTTTTTCTTTTAATTATATTGAAGTTTTTAAAAGTATACTAAAAAATAATATAAAATTAAAGATTTTGATTTGTGATCCTCAATCTGATTTATTAAATCATATAAAATACTTGACCGTATTTCCTAATGTTTATGAAAGTCTTACTTCTTGTCTTTCTAAGCTTTGTAATATGAAAATTGTATCTTTATCTTCTAAAGAATTATCATATTTTGAAATACGAACATATAAGACCATATTACCTCATAATATGATTATAATAGACAGAGACAGTCAAAGTAATGGAATTATTTTATTAGAACCATTTTTGTTTGGAATAAAATCTACAAATAGAAAAATTTTTCAAATGTATAAAAGAAAAAATCCAGAGATTTTTGATATACATTTTAAATCTTTCTTAAAGTTATGGGAGAATAGTCCTAATTATTCATGTGAATGGGAAGAATTATAATTTACAAATAAAAAGAAGAAGAAGAAGAAGAATAGAATAACTTACAGGAAAATATCAACAACAAATAATACTAAAAAAGGAGTTAGATAATTTCTGCTTCTAATCTATCTCTTAAATCATATATTAATGATAGGTCAATAGGAGGACATCCCATTTCTTTAAAGTCTTCTTCTTTAATATTCCCATCTTCAAACATTGCAGCCAATTGATTTAATGCAAATAGAACTAAATGTTTTTCATCTTCATTGATTGAAACATCAGTCAATGTATAATAATAAAAGTATCCTATATTTTTCTCTTCCTTGATTTTAACATTATTTATTTAATAATATTATGCTGCTGTCAGACACTTGGTCCAATAAAACCTATAAAGCAATAAATTATACATTAAAAGAAATGAACAAAAATAAATTTTTAAAAGTTAATGATGAAGCATATAGATCTATTAAAGAAAAAAGTAATGAAAATTTACATCTCTTTGAGAATATAATAGGATACGAAGATATAAAAAAAATTTTTGAAATGTCCTTACATTCTGATAAACCTGTTCATATATTGTTAGTAGGTCCCCCGGCATCAGCAAAGACATTATTTATGCTAGAATTTTTAAAGTTAGAAAGATCATATTTTACTTTAGGTAGTCACAGTACCAAAGCAGGGATGATGGATTATTTATTTGATTATCGTCCTAGATATTTACTTGTAGATGAAATAGAACATATGCCGTATAAGGATCAGACATCATTGTTAAGTATCATGGAGACTGGTATCTTAACAGAAACTAAGTCACAAAAGACTCGTAGCACACAATTAAAAACTTGGATCTTTGCGACATGTAACAATAAAGAAAAATTATTATCACCTCTTCTTTCTAGATTCATTATTTTCCATTTAAAACCATATAGTCGTAGGAAATTTATAGAAGTATCAAATGGAATTCTCCTCAAAAATGATATTCCTTTTGATATTGCTAATGAAATTTCTGAAGTTGTATGGAACAAATTAAAATCCAAAGATATTAGAGATTGTATAAAAATTTCTAGATTAGCAAAAACAATAGAAGATGTTGAATGGATTGCAAAAACTTTAAATCAATATAGAAAATAAAATAACAAATTGTGCTGTTTTTTTGTTAAATTACTTATTAGGTGGATAAGTTATCATTTGTTTCTTTCGAGGCTCTTTTTCTTAGAAAGAATGCAATTATTACTAACGCTATCAAAATAGATAAAAAAGTAAAAAAAACTGTTTCATTTACTACTGTCCCTGCAGGAAGTATTGCCAATATAATAAAAACTGGATTCATATCTTTTTGAATGGAATAAAAACTATTATATTGCTTTCTAAATTGAACTAAATTTTTATCTATTTATTTTAGAGATGTGTATATATATGCAAATTAAAATCTTTTTCTAATATGATTCCTATTTATCGATTCAAAAGTATTAGATTATAAAACCTAGACCGACATCCAATAGATAAATTATATGAAAGATGTCTAAGATTAATAATAATAAAGATTCTAGCTCCAAAGGAAAACATGCTCATTCAACAGAATATAGACGCTTAATATGGGAAATGATAGTTTGGCCTTTAATTATGGAAAAAAATAGACCATATTTTTCAAAAGATGAATATCAAATAAAAAGAATCATTTTTTCTAAAGAAAGTAATATACCGGCCTCCAAGCTCTCAGGTGGTTTGATATCCCTTGTGGTAAAAGGAATTTTAATTAAAGAAGAAAATATTTATTCACTACATTACAGGTTAATTCCTTATCTAAGAAAAAAAGCTGCCTTAACTTATGGACAAGCATTAAAAGAAACTTATACAAAGTAATATAGTTATTAATTTGCTATTGAAAAAAAATATCCATTTAAAGGTGGGGAAGGGATTTGAACCCTTATATATTCGCTTTCTACTATTCTGCAGGCGAACGCATAGCCGCTCTGCCACCCCACCAAATAATAATAATAATTAGTCCTAGAAAGAGACTTATAAATTTGATTTCTTTTCTATATAAAAAAACAATTGTATAATATAATTTTTAATATATTTGACTAACTTTCTCCATTAAAATAATTTTTCCCTCACAAATATTTATTCACTTTTTATATGTATTTTTATAGGCAAGTAAAATATCATCTGATTTTATTGTTTTTCTCCCAGCATGATTGGCGAGATCTATAGCATTGTTAGATATATTATTTGCAATTTCCTCAAGAATTTTTCTTAAAGTATCTGATGCCTCATCACTTACTCGTTCCGCACCTGCTTTTTTTATTATTCGATTCATTACAGCTAATCCAAATTCAGCGTTATTATTCATAGTATAAAAAATCTAAAAGATATTTAAAAATCTAATTGATGGTTTTTATAATATATATCAAAAAATACAAAAAGAGGCTAAAGCAATTTTTCTAATATCGATTTTCTAATTTTTGCAGATCGTAATGACATTGTATAATATATATCTATTAATTCATCGTTATCAGGATTTCTATCATGTTTTTGAAAAAACTTTTCTAAAAAATTACCGATTATTATTCCTACAATCAATCCATAAGCAAAATCTTCTATATTACCCTGAGACGGGATAAGACTTTTAGAGAAATTAATCAATTTATCTATGTTTAAAAAATGAAATTTAAATAAAGATTCTAATTCTTTTTTATCAGATAGACTTAAGCCCAGAATTTATTTAAAATTATTTTGCTATATATTTTTAATTATTGTACTGTTAAACATATTAAGGAATTAAAAATGAATAAATCCTCCTATGTTAGATTTATGGTTTATTTATATAACCACCAATTTTTACCCTCAGATGCAAATTTAATTCTAAAAAAAACAAGAGAAATAACTCGTTCACTAGAGATAATAATTAGAGATTGCCGTATTTCTACAAAATTTATCGAATTAGATATTAGTCTCTCCAAAAAAGAAAATCTAGATAAAGTTTTGAATTTTTTAAAAAATATTTCACCGATCAAGGAGTTAATTAAAGTACAAGAAAGAAATTTAACTAAAAATGAAGCTATCAATAATGCCATAAATCTTTTCAATGAAGAGAAATACTGGTGGTCTCATGAAGCCTTGGAAATGATTTGGAAAGAATCTAAAGGAGAGGAGAAACAATTATTGAATGCATTAATATTGATTTGCGCTGCTTTTGTTCACAATCAAAAAGATGAATACAATATTTGTTTATCCATATTGAAAAGGTCAATGACAAAATTTTCAACCGTAAAAGAGTCTATTTATTATGGTATTGATATCGATGAAATAAAAAAAAGGATTACAAAAATTTTACAAAATAAAAAAATTGAACAATTTAAAATTTAAGATTCCTTTAGTTCTTTGAGATTCTTTTACTTTTGAAATATTTGTTTTTCATTTCTTTTACAAATTTATCTTTCAATTGATACAGTCTCTTTGGCTTCCTTGGCTTACATTCTGCAATAACATATGAAGATAATATAGGAAAATATACAGATGAATCCCCATATACAATAACATTTCCCGTATGAGATGTTTTAATTTTACCCCAACTTTTTCCTTCCTGAATAGTAGCTCCAGATAAACCACCTGTATCAGGTCTAGCATCGGTTAATTGAATCACATAATCATGACCTCCTTCTTTTATTTTTAAAATTTGATATAATGTAGGACCAGTTTGTTGAAAGAAATTTTTTGGAACACCTCCACCTAATTCTATTCCTGCTGAGATTTTGCTTTTCCATAATATTGCAGCAGATTCAGCTATATCTAATAGTAAATTGAGACGTGGTAATTTTGAATCAAAGAGAAGTGGAACCATATTCATTCCAATTGATGAATCTGTTAGAGCCGGAATAAATACTGGTACTTCATATTTAAAAGCAGAAGCCATAAAAGATTTTTCGGGATACACTGATTTATTATAAGCAATTTTCCCTAAAAGATAGGAAAGATCTGCACTTGAGATTTCTTTTACTGAAGCATTGGATGTTTCTACCATATTTTTTATATTATTTTGGATGATTTCATCTTGTCTTTGTAGAGTTTCCAATTCTTTAATATAAACATCATAAATTCGAACAATTTGTTTAGAATAAAGTATATCGTCATCAACATTAAAGTGACCTTGTTTAACCGGTAAATCATAGGCAAAATGAAGATCATGGTATGCATTAGCTCCTGTTGTTATAATCCAATCGATAAATCCATTTTCAATCAATGCTGAAATAGATTTGCCTAAACCTATAGGAGTCATAGCACCGGAAATAGTTAAACAGGTGGTTGCTCCAGAGTCAATCATTTTTTTAAACATATGAGCTGCCTCTGCTAATCGTCTAGCATTAAATCCAGTGGATTCATAAAAATCAATAAGATCAGAAATAGACATATGTGCAGATATCTCTGGAGGATCAATTTTTTTCCCTTTAAAGGTATGCTTATTTACCACAGAAAATTATATAATCAGCTGACTTTTATAAAATGCGAATATTGACATATATATAATTAAAATATATTCTTATAGTGAGATAATATTAATCCTTTATGATTTACAAAAAAAATAAAAAAAAATTAACTAAATATGATATAGAAGATTATAATATTGGAAGAAATGACTTAAAGGAAATTACAAACCAAATGTCCAAATCTGGAGGCTTTGAATCAGTCAATCTTGTCGATGGAATTACTATTTTACAAAAAATGATAGCAGAACCACAATGTACAAATTTCCTGTCTTTTGTGGGAGCAATAATTTCAACTGGTGTCAGAGGAATTATTAAAGACATGATAAAAAAAAATATGTTTAATTGCATAATCACTACATGTGGAGCACTTGATCATGATTTGGCTAGATCTTTTGTTAAATACTATGCAGGAGATTTTAATATTGACGATAATTACCTCAAAAAAAACAATATTCATAGATTAGGCAATGTATTTATTCCTACTGAAAATTATGGCCCTTTAATAGAAAGCAAAATTCAAGAATATATTCTTGAATTTTATAAGCAGACTAAAGAATTTGCTAGTTATGAATTGCTTGATTATATAGGAAGCAAATTAGAAGAATCATCTTTTTTATATTGGGCTCACAAAAACAAGATTCCTGTTATTGTCCCTGGAATAGTAGATGGAGCAGTTGGTAATCAAATATGGTTATTTTACCAAAACCACAAAGATATGACTTTCAATATTTTAAAAGATCAAACAAAGATTTCTGATATAATCTTTGAAGCAAAAAAAACTGGTACATTAATGTTGGGTGGTGGAATTTCGAAACACCATACTTTATGGTGGAATCAATTCAGAGACGGCTTAGATTATGCTGTTTATATTACTACTGCTAATGAGTGGGACGGTAGTTTGAGTGGAGCAGAAGTGAAGGAAGCCATATCGTGGAATAAGGTAAAAAGGGAGGCAAAACAAGTTACCATACATGGAGAAATAACAACATTATTGCCGTTCATTTATTCATCTCTTTAAAAAATTACTTATAAAATATCAATGCTTAGCAGTAGTAGTAAGTATGGTAAGAAATAAATAGTATGACAAAAAATAAATGAAATTTATATCTATTGTTATATCGATAATAGAAAGGTAAATTTATTAAAAAAGTATATTATATCATGCTAACATAACAATTTTTTTACCGTGTTAATACCAAAAAATATAATAGAAAATTATTTGCAAGATGCGAATATCCAATTTTTAATGGTTTATAATTTACATTAATTTCAAATACTTTAGACAGAATTACAATACTAATTCAAACATTTTATTGAAATATTTTCTTTATATTCTAAAAGATGTTTTTTAAGTATAAATTTTTAATATCTAGAAAATAGCCATTACCTTAAAAAGGAAGTAAAAATTAGTAATTTATTATATTGTTATCAGGAAATACAACATTATTTCAAGTAAAATCATTTGAATTTAAGTCTAAACATCTTTTAGTTGTTCTTGTTTTGGCAATAGCATTTTCTACTGCCTTTATTATTAGATCTTATCCGATAAAATACGGTTTTGCACTGAATGAATTTGATCCTTATTTTGATTATAGAGCTACTAAATATATAATTGACAATGGTTTTGAAGCATATTTAAATTGGCATGATTATCAGTCTTGGTATCCTGAAGGAAGAGATGTACCAAAAACCTCTCAGGTTGCGCTACATCTGACAGCTGCTACCCTGTATAAAATTTTTGGTTTTGGTAGTACATTATTGGATTTTGTGATACTATTTCCAGTAGTAATAGGCTCACTAACAACAATAGTCATTTTCGCTCTAGTTCGAAATTTAAGTGGTACCACAGCTGGTATGATAGCAAGTTTAGTGTTTGCTTTCATGCCTGCAATAATCCAAAGGGGCAATCTAGGATGGTTTAAATCTGAACCATTAGGGCTTTTTTTAGGACTGTTATCTATTTATTTATTCATTTCATCAATAAAGCATAATAATTTAAAATGGGTAATTGTGAAAGCAATAGGAGCAGGGTTAATTTTAGGATTAGCAAATTCTTCATGGGGAGGTATTCAGTATTTTAGTATCCCATTAGCCATTTTCTTTTTTGTCCTACCCTTTCTTAGAAAAGATTCAATTTTTATTTATGGTATAATTATTTTTACACTTGTTACATTATTAACTGCAGGCGCATTTCCTAGACCAGGTCTATCTTTTGTTATAGGACTGCCAGGGATAGCTATGACTGTTGGTATGATTTTTGCAATTATTGGAACTATTATCAATAAGAAAAGTTCAATTAAAAATATTAATCGAAATCTTGTTGCGGCAATGGGAATATTTGTTCTACTAGGAGTCAGTATATTTGTAATAGGAGCTTATCAACCTTCATCATTTAGATATCTTGTTGCAGTAAATCCCTTTTTGTCTTCTCACAATCCTTTGGTAGAATCAGTTGCGGAACATACAAGTCCAACAGTAGTAGACTACTTTACTGATTATTCTATATTATTGATTTTTGCTGGATTTGGAGTTTGGGTTGCATTGTCTAAAAGAACTGATATGACTATTTTTGCCTTAATAATAGGAATTACGGGACTATATGTTAGTGCAACTTTTGCAAGATTAATGGTATATTCCTCAATAGCAATTGTAATACTGGCATCTATTGGGATTTATGAATTAACAAGAAGTATTATGCAAAATAGAATTGAAAATCAAACCAAGGTTTCAGAAAGAGAATTTAGAAAAAATATCAAAGAAGGAAAAATTCTGCCAACAGTGAAACCAATTATCAAAATATCATTTGTGACGGTAATTGTATTTTTAATCTCAATTCCTTTAATTGATTATAGTGGTTTGATCTATCCGGCTAACTTTAATTGGATAAGTTCTGCAGATATTCCTGCATCGATAGTAAATGGTGCTACAGGTTTCCGAATGCAAGTAGATGATTGGATAGATGCTCTAACTTGGATATCTGAAAATACGCCCAAGGATTCGGTAATAGCGTCATGGTGGGATTATGGATATTGGATAACTACAGTAGGAAATAGAACAACATTAGCTGATAATGCAACAATCAATCAAACACGAATCGAGAGTATAGCTAAAATGTTAATGAGTGAACCAGAAACTGGAACTAAGATTGCTCAAGATTTAAAGGCAGATTATATACTTGTATACATAGTAGCAGATAGACATAATGGACCTAATGGTAACTCGTTTTATACCTTAGGAAGTGGAGGAGATGAAAGTAAAAAACAATGGTTTATGAGGATTGGTGGATTTACAGAAAAGGACTATGTGGAAGATGATGGCTTTACTCCAAATTCCAATTTCTGGAATAATACATTATTAGGAAAATTAATTCCGTTTACTCCTATATCTTATGCATCGTTTGGAAGTGGATTATTAACTAACATCCAACCAGAATATTCAAGTGGAACGATAGCCCTGAATCTTAAAGATATAAAATATCCAATAAATGGAACAAATGATCAACCATTTAAATTAGTATATACCTCTCCTAGTTTCGAAAATGATAATGAAGACATCGTTTTTGGAGTACTAATTTATAAGGTTAATAAAAATTACAAACCTAATCCTGTTTCAATACAATCAACTATAAATACAAATGATACAAAAGACAAAGAATCAAATAAAGCAGATGAAAAAAGTGAAAATGTGAAAGCTGATATGACTCCTTCAGATAGTGTTGCAATTTTAAAAACTTCTCTTGGAAACATTACAATAGAATTTTTCCCACAAGCCGCTCCTAAACATGTAAATAGTTTTCTAAATCTTTCAAAAACAGGTTTCTATGACGGAACTATTTTTCATCGAATAGTAAAAGATTTTGTTATTCAGGGAGGAGATCCAAATACTAAGGAAATCACTCAGAGTAGAGATAGATGGGGCACAGGAGGACCAAATTATACCATTGATGCAGAATTTAATGATATTCCACATGAAAGAGGAATACTATCTATGGCTAGGACTGCTGATCCCAACAGTGCAGGATCTCAATTTTTTATAGTAACTAAAGATTCAAAATTCTTAGACAATCAATATACTGTTTTCGGAAGAGTTATAGATGGAATGGAAGTAGTCGATAAAATAGCATCATTAAATACAAATCCTTCTGACCAACCAATAGATGCAGACAAAGCAAAAATTGAAAAAATCATAATAGAAAATAGAATTGAGAATACATAATGAAAAAGACAGTAACTTTAGAGATTTTAAGCATAATCTATGAATGAATTAGAATCTCTTTTATTGAACCCACAAAGAAAACTTTTAGTAACATATAAAGAAATAGATTTAACAGATAATTCATCTTTTAATCAAATCTTTATTTTACTAATAGAAGAATCAAAAGGATCAGCAGGTGGTAGAGGAGGGGGATCCGGTTATCGTAAAATAGCTGAAATAATTGGCTTTAGGATTGAGAATAACAATATTGAAAAATTTTATGATACTAAAGAAGAAGACTTAATAGAATTATTTGAGGTACCATATAGTGCAGTAGCGATGGATATCAAATTATCAGATGGAAAACAAATTGTAGTTCAGGGAGTTATAGATCCTGATATGGTAACCAACTACAACAACATAATTACTTCTTAATTTAATTATTTGATAAATGCAAAGAAATTATAATAATAACAGTATATAACTATATTCTAGAAAATTATGAATAAAAATAAAAAACTTGTTGATGGACAAATCATTGGAGTCGGCTCCGATTTCCTTGTTATACACAAAGATGGAAAGAGATTTTTAATTGAAGTGAACTTTGAATCTTTAAAGGAGCTTAAAATCTCTACTACTCCTTATGGATCCCAAATATAATAGTTTTATATTATTTTTATATCCTAAAAGATAAATTTAGTAATTTTATAAAAATTTATATCTATTGAAAATAAATCCCAAATTAGAATTAAAATATCAAAAAAGAAAGAAAGATAATATTACTACCACTGCTGCTAATAATCAGATTAACAAAAAAGCTAAAATAAAATATAATAAAAAAGCTGAATCTGAATTTTTTGTAGATAATTCTGCATTGGCGGGATTTACAGGGGAACGAATCTTATATATGGCAGTAAGAGAATTAATAGAAAATTCACTTGATGCTTGTGAATTTCATCATATTCTTCCTAATATTTCAATATCAATGAACAATATTGATGCTGAAAATGATCTATGGACAATCTCTTGTGAAGATAATGGAGTAGGAATTATTTCTGAAAAGGTTCCTGTTGCGGTATGCTCCTTTTTAACATCTGGCAAGTATGTCGAAAAACAACAAAGAGGACTATTTGGCGTAGGACTGAAAATGATTGCTGCATTCTCTACAAAAGATACAGATAAACCAATTAGAGTATGGTCCAAATCAATTGAAGAAGATCTAGAATATTATTATGAATTACGTACAGATATTACTACAAATAAACCGATAGTTTTAAATAAAAAACCTCTAACAAAAACAGACAAACAAATTAAAGATAAACATGGATTTAAAATTATTGCTACCTTACGAGCCAGATTGTCACCTATTACCAAAAATAAGATTTACGATTATATTTCTCAGACTAGTATCGTAAATCCATATGCTAATTTAATTTTTGAAAATGATGATGGGAAAATTACTTTTGAAAGAAGAACTGAAATAATGCCTCATCCTGCACAAGAAGTACTTCCACATCCTGCTGAAATGGATCTACAAACTTTAAAAAAGGCAATTTTAAATTTCTCTAATCAAAAAATTACTATTCAAAGTGTTTTATCTTGTTCTTTCCAAAAACTTTCTATTGAAAAGGCACGAGAAATAATAAGTATCTCTCAAATCGAAAATAAATCAGCTAGTCTTTTTTCAGAAAGCGATCTTATTAAAATAGTGAATGCCTGCAAACAAATGAAATTTCAATCTCCTAATACCGATCATCTAAGTCCAATAGGAGAGCAGATATTGACTACAGGAATGATGTCAGAATATATAATTGTTAATAATAAAGATCAAAATAAAACGATAAGTCATGGTGGAAATGGTCATAATCTAAATGTAAGGGTATTAAAGCCAGTATTTACATCATATTCCTCTCGTTCTACAGTAATTAGCAACAGACCAACTATCATAGAATGTGGTATTGCATATGGAGGAAATATAAATTCATTTAAATTATATCGATTTGCAAATAAAATACCATTATTGTATGATGAAGGCTCAGATGTTGCAAGAGAAGTAGTATCTGAAGTTGGCATTAATAAAATGGGTATTACTAAAAAAGAAGCAAAAGAGCAATTTGCAAATGATCAAAAGAATAAACCTGATAGAGCGGTTGAGCTCCTTCCTCTTCATATATTTTTCCATATTTGCTCTACAAAAATTCCGTATAAAACTGCTGGAAAAGAAAGTATTGCATCAGAAGGTGAAATGAAGAGATACATGAAACTTTGTCTATCCGATCTTTATCGAAGAGTTAGTGCACAGATTCGAAGGGATTTAAGAGTCAAGGATGCAGAAAATAGAATAAAATTATATAAATATTATATTCCTTTGATTGTTGATGCAATAACTGATTCAATTAAAATTGATCAAAATGAACTAACAGAAATGTTTATTAAAATAGCCGAAAAACATGTAAAAAAAGAAGTAATTACCCATACTAAGGATAGCAACGAGAATGATGAAGACCATATGACAGGAAAAAAAACAACATCTATTCAAAAGAGTACTCGGCAAATTGAGAGAAAAAATAAGAATATAAACAATAAATCAAATTCTAAAGTTTTAACCAAAGAAAAAATTGTTTCTAGAAAAAATATAAAAAAAACAACTTTGGATGATTTTAATAGGAGTTAAAATGATAATGTCTACAAAAAATAAAAAACATAAAGAAATTATAAAAAAAATTCAAAATTTAATGAGAGAAATTTCTAATGATATATTAATAAATAATAAAATGCCTTCTTTAGAAATTTCTAAATTAGGATATGATAATACTTTTTGGTCAGATAAAAAGAAAATGCTTACAATAGGCGAAAAAAAGGTTTTAATAAGTCCTAATTCCACAAAAAAAATCCCGACGTTTTCTCAATATTTAGTTATGGCTAATGCAATTAGAAATTTAATTGATGAGGAAATGGAAAGTACTATTAGAGGCATGTATTATGCAACATTAAGTACTGTTGGAGATGAAAAAAATAAGGAAAAGTTTTGGAGAAACCAAGAAGATTCTGATGATGCAATTAAAGCAGTAGAATTGATCACAGGAATTCCAAGGGAGGAATTTTCAGTAACATCTAAGCCAAAAGGGATGATTTCCGGTCCTATTACTCTAAGCGTAGGTGGAGATATTATTGATTGCAATCTAGGTAGTAGAGCTACTTCTCAATTGATTCCAACAAATATATCAGATGTTGAAATAGTGGATGTTAAAGCAGACTTTGTTATGGTAGTAGAAAAAGATACTGTTTTAAATAATATTAGAAAATCTGGATTTATTCAAAAGTATAATTCAATACTTATGACTGGATCAGGTGAACCTGATAGGGCTACTAGAATGATGGTGAAGACATTAAACGAAAAATGGAAAAAACCAGTTGTGATATTTGCTGATGCAGATCCATGGGGTTTAGGTATAGCTTTACGCTATAAAATCGGAAGTGAGTCTTTAAGTTATGATAGTGAAAGATTGGTAGCTCCTAATGCAAAAGTGTTAGGAATGATGTTTTCGGATATTTACGATTACAATATTCCAGAAGTTGCCAGATTAGCTTCTACTACCGAAGATATTAATAGAGCAAATGATATGAAGAAAAAACCATGGTTGCAAGAAAAACAATGGCAAAAAGAATTAAATTTATTCTTAAGGAAGAGAGAAAAATGTGAATTGGATGCTTTTTTTAAGCACGGATTTAAATATTTGGCTGAACAATATTTACCTCGGAAACTTAGAGAAGCTGGTGTTATTTAACTTTACATTTGAAAAAAGTTAATTTCATCTTTAGTTAAAAGTTTAATTTAACAGAAAATTCAAAAACCTTTTATGAAATAAATATTATTTTTTAAATATATGCTGGAAGCAAAGTGTCATAAATGTGATAAAAAGGCAGAAGTCAATGATGAAATGACTGAAGTTAATTGTTCTTATTGTTTAGCCAAAATTTCATATGAAGAATATTTAGAAATTATGAAGGAAAAGGCATTGAATATGAGTACAGAATTTCATAGTAATTGGGATAAGAATCCTTTTTCTTTATAATATTTTTGATGATTTAATATATATTCTAAAATTAGTTTGTTATTCCTGAACCTATGAGACGCCATCTTTCTCCAATCTTTCTACTCAGAGCAACTCTGCTACCTTGAGTAAGACTAACGGGTTTTTTAAGTTTTATTTCTATTTTATTGTCTTTGGTATTTGTAACCAGTGCTGTGGTAGCTAACGTTCCAATATTTACTCTAAGAGGCTCATTTTTTCGTATTGGTTCAACTTTGACAGGTTCTAGAGTCCCTACTGCAGTATCAAAAAGATGTGTATCTATTGATACATCATAAACATCTTCAGGTAATGTTCCTGGTTTACCAACTATGGATCCGATAAGGGAATCACTCTTTACTAAAGAAGGATCTAGAATAGTCCCTATCGAGACTAATCCTCCCGGCTTGACGTTATTTACTAATCCTGCTCCCGTACTTAAACTAGAAATTTTAGAATAGATAGGAGAATATTTCCCCTTATTATTTAAATTTCCTGGTCTTATCTCAATCTCATCATCTATATTAAATTCACCTTGAATCAAAGCTCCCCCGATAGCACCTCCATTTATTTTAGTTACGGACATTCCAGGTTTGTTAATATCAAAAGAACGTAATACATGCATTATTGGAAATGTTTGTCTATTTCTCCGAGGGGTACATATGTTAGTCTCAAGAGCTTCAATTAATATATCAATATTTAAATTATGCTGAGCAGACACAGGGATTATCGGGGCATTCTTTGCTATACTTTCATCTACAAAATCTTTAATTTGGTCATAATTTGTTAATGCTTGTTCTCTTTCAGTGAGATCTACCTTATTTTGGACAATTACAATCTGTTTTATTCCAAGTACTTCTAGGGCAAGCATATGTTCTCGCGTTTGTGGACGAGGAACTGTTTCATTTGCCGCTACAACAAGAATAGCGCCATCCATAAGGGCAGCACCTGATAACATATTGGCCATTAAACTTTCATGACCAGGTGAATCTACAAAACTAGCTACTCTTAATAGATCGCTTTCTTGTCCACAATTATTACAATGTGGTTTAGTCGAATAACATTCAGGAGAAGAACAGGATTTACATTTATAAAAGGCAGCATCGGCATATCCAACTTTTATTGTTATACCCCTCCTTAATTCTTCACTGTGAGCACTTGTCCAAATGCCTGTTATGGCTTCAATTAAAGTAGTTTTCCCATGATCAACATGTCCTGATGTACCTATATTTACATTAGGTTGATAACCGTATTCACGAATATACCAATCAGGAAGAGTATCTTTCCAATGCAATAGCGAATTTAGATTTATGGAGGGATATTAAGGTAATTGATAATTATTTCATAATGGAAATATGATTTCTCTTATTAATTATTTTCAGTGTTAATATTTTCGGCTGTGGATGAAGGAATAGTAACTCCATCCAAAATGCAATTTAATTGATATATTTCCTCTGTTATCATATTTCCTCTTAATAATTTTCTAATTCTCTTTCCTTCCGTAGAGTCACGCATACCTACTCCAGTATTTAAGAGAACATATTTTTTTACTCCACCATGAACATCAGAACGCATTGGAGTCCCAGATTTATCACTACCTCCAGTTATCTGTAATTTACCTCCTGAGAGACCAACTAGAGAAGAATCAAAGGTATCACCTATTTTGGAACCTAAAAAAGGTTGAGCATCTTTATCTTTGAGTTCATGTGATAAACTTTTACCTGTTTTATCTGATATAACTACTTTGAAATTAACCAATATTTATTTTTGAATTAATATTATTAATTAACCTTTGCAATAACTTAAAATTTGCTTTAAAACTACTTTAGAAAATTGAAGGAGATACAAAAAAAAGAAATCACAATATGTCCAATTTGTAAAAATAAAATGAGTTCTATACAAGCATGTCATTTAAGATGTAATAATTGTGGAGCAGAATTAACATGTTCTGATAAAGGCTATTTTTGGTGAAAAATGCAATTAATAAAAAATTATTTAAGCTGACAAGAATATTATAATATTTAAAATTTATTAGCTAATGTTAAATTAATAGAGTTTTAAATATTAATTATTATAATTTGTTTACATATTTTTGATTTGATATATTAGAATTTAAAATAGGAAAAATTTAAAAATATCTGATCTAATGGTAAAATAAATAGAAAAATTTCAATATATATGTTAAATTATTAAATTGGTCGGTCGTAGTATTTTAATAATAATTTATATAATTTACATTTATAGTCACTCTGTAAAGGAAAAAACATCTCTTTATAAATAAAATTTAAAACAGCTTTTATTTACACAATTACAATTAATTGTGGCTAATGTTAAGTGTTTAATCAGATTGATATAAAATTAGTTCTACAAATATCTCTATAATCATTTAATGATTCAAATAGTTATTGTCATAAATTACTATTTTTTATATAACTATATTATAAATTAGTAACTTTATGTTATTCTCTTATTAATAAATAATAATATCAATGAAATCATCTCAAAGGAACATTCTATGTTAAAATTTTTAATCACGTATAATTGGACTAAAATTACTGATTTAATGAGCATTATTCTATATGTTTATGGACTTAGAATATTAAGTATCAAAATATAACGATGATATCAGATTTTAGTATTAATGGATATAGATAAATAGTGACTTCAATAGGTAATACAGTTTGTTAGATTACTTTCAGCAATATAAAGTGAATAGGAAACAAAATGATTAAATATTTATCTTTTGTAATGTCACATAGGTAGAGAAATGATAGCAAAAAAAGATTCTAAACCAAAAAAAGAAACAGCTAAAGAAATTAAACCAGTTAAGGAAGTAAAAGAAACAAAATCAGTTCCTTTAACAGTAGAATTAAACATACTTAAAGTTCTCATTAATGAACGTCCACTTATTCCATTACTGAGAGTTTTAAAGAAAAACAAAGAATTGCATACGAGGGAATTACTCATAACCATGGGAAGTTGGGGATATGGACAATCATTAATGAAAAGAGCAACAAATTTAGGATTGATTGAAAGAAAAGTAAAGAAGGAAAAATCTAGAGGTCGAGGTAAACCTAGGATATATAACGCTCTAACAAACAAAGGAAGAGAAGTAGTAAAATTAGCAGACAGAATAGGATACGAAAAATAAAGTCACCGTTAATTTAAATCCCTTATTTTTATTACTATATTAAAATATTCAAGTATAATTTCTAAAATATAAAAATAGAATTAAAAAATAATATTGATAAATATAATTATAGATACTAGTTTTTTAATTGCGCTAGTCACAAAACCAATCAAACTATTAGATGATATCATAATTAATTATGGAAAAATTAATTTCCTTATTCCAGATATCGTAATAGAAGAATTACAAAAGATCGCAAATAGAAAATCATATAAAATATCTCAAATAGCCAGAACAGCGTTAGAAATTGCAAAAAAATTTGAAATTGTGAATACAAAAAAATTAAGATATCCAGATGATAGTCTCTTAGATTTTGCAATTTCTTATAATTGTGCAATTGCTACTGTCGATAAAAATTTAATTAAAAGATCATTATCAGAAAAAATAATGGTATTTTCTTTAAAAAATAATAAAATAATAATAAATAATTGCTAATAAATCAACAAATTTAAATCAGTATAAAAATTAAAAGTAATATGGAAATAAATAATATAAAATTTCATTGGATGGGACATGATGGTTTTAAGATAGTAACTGATGATAACAAAGTAATATATATTGATCCATACAAATTATCTAAAGAAAATCAAAAAAAAAATGATGCTGATTTAGTACTCATTTCTCATAATCATTTT